>JAISRV010000228.1 GCA_031273445.1 Candidatus Adiutrix sp.
CGGAGCCCCTGGCGCGGGTGGGTCCAGGGCAGGGCCGCGTAGGCCCTCCCCTGGCGGGGTTCGGGGCGGAGCCCCGCAATGATGGCCCTGGCCGACCAGGCCCCGCCGGCCGAGGCAGACGCCCCCGCAATAACCGGCTAAGACCATGTTTTGCAAACCTTTCAATAGGAAAGGAGCGGAGCGCGGGTTGCTTGCCCCGGGGTCCAGGGCTCCGCCCTGGGGGGTCAATAATTACGCCAGACGCCGTCGCTGTCCTTAAAAATTCCGCCGGCCTCGTCCGGGGCCGCCTGCTTCAAATTTTCGGGATCCAGGGGTTTCAGATTTTTCAGCGCCTGGCCGCCGCCGTTTCGCCGGCGGCCGGCCTGGGCGGCGGCCTCCGCCAGGGTCATGTTCAGTTTCACGCCGTCATAATTGCCGTGATTGGAGTTGTGGTCGAAACGCTTCTGCGCCGAGTCGCATTCCGCCAGAAGAGGGGCGGCGGCGGCTTCCGCCCTGGCCTCAATCCGGTCGCACCTGTGCTCGCCCAGATTCAGGAGCGCCTCATGGATCTTGGCCGCGTATTCGGCGGATATTCTGGCGTGAATGAGTTCATGTTCCTTCAACTTCTCCACATAAGCCGCGAACTCTTCGCGCATCCGGGCCCCGCCGCCCGCCAGAGAAGGCAGCGTTATGACGCAGCGGCTGGCCACCGCCAAGTCGGAGACCCGGCAGACGTCAATGCGCGGCCGGTCGTAGCCGAACTGATAACTGATGCGGCAGCGGGCCACTCCCCCATATTTACGGCCGTCAGAGACGATCGGGGTGGCGGAGAAAATGATCTCCGACAGCGAGAGCCCCGCGGCCGCCGGCGCCTGGTAATAGTCATACTCGACGCTGATTTGCGGCCGGGCGAACGAAGAAGACGCGCAACAGAGACTTAGCGCCGCCGATATGAAGAAAGCGACTTTGAACATCATGATGGGCCGCCCGCTGAGGCAATCATTGGAACTCAACGTAATTCTAATATATAAGGCATCATAAAAGCAAGAATTGCTGTTGACCGGGCTTTTTAATATATGATAATATAGATATGTATAAAGGCGCGGCAAGGAATGCGGAATGCGGCAGGAATCAAGTCAGGCGCGGTCGATAAGCGGTTGATTTTTTGTTATTTTAATCAAGCTTTAAACGCGGGCGCGGTTTCTGGCGCAAATTCATGTCCGCCGGTGGAGAAAAAATGAGCAAGGCCAATTCATCATTCAGCCCGTCGGAAATAAAAGGCCGAACCGCCGGCCTGGAAGGCAAATTTTTGACCTTTTCCCTGGCCAGCGAAGAATACGGCATAGGCATTCTTAAGGTGCGCGAGATCATAGGCATGATGCCCATAAGAACCGTGCCGCAGACCCCCAGCTTCGTCAAAGGCGTCATAAACCTGCGGGGCAAGGTCATTCCGGTGGTGGCCCTGCGCCTGAAGTTCGGCATGGAAGAAATAGACTACACCGAACGCACCAGCATAATCGTGGTCGACGTGGGCAACGCCGCGGACAAATTCGTCCACATAGGCATTGTGGTGGATTACGTCTCGGAAGTGGTCAACATCAAGGCCGACGAGATAGAGTCCGCCCCGGCCTTCGGCTCTCAGTTGAACACCGACTACATATTGGGCATGGCTAAAATCGGCAAAAGCGTCAAAATACTCCTGGATATCGACCGCATTCTGGCCGTGGAGGACCTGCCCGACCTCCTGGGCTTCTAAAAGCGCCTGTTCGGCGAAAACTTCGCCCTCCGGGCGCGGCCCGGACGATTTTGCCCTGTCGGCCAGTCGCCTCGCGCCTGGCTAGCGCCCTGTGCGGTTAGAAGGAACTAACCGCACAGGGCGCTAGTAGCTTTAAGAAATCAGGCCATTATGAATTTCATTATGACGATTGCCTTCCACACAAAAAAACCACAGGGAGGAGACGGCGGCTATGGCGCGCGTCAGAAGATTGCAGGACCAGGCGTACGATTATCTGAAAGAAAAGATCGTCTCACGTGAATTGGAGGAAGGGCGACTTTATTCAGAAATGAAGATAACGCGTGCGCTCAGCATGTCGCGTACGCCGGTGCGCGACGCCCTGCTGCGTCTGAATATGGAAGGGCTCATTGATATCTTCCCCAGCCGGGGCTTCTCCGTCAAAAAGATCAACCAAAACGAACTTCAGGAGACGCTGGAGATTCGGTGCGCCCTGGAGGGCTACGCGGCCTATGCGCTGGCCGAGCGGATTGACGTGCCGACGGCCCGAGAGACCCTGTTTTGGCTTGGGGAGTCAATATCTGACCAGGAACAGCTGCTGTTGTCCGCCAAGCCGGATGTGGCCGGGTTTGTGGAACATAACTTTCGGTTCCACAATAAGATGATTGATTTTTTGAAAAACGAGGCCATCACCCAGATCTACACGCGGTATGAGGGCAAAATAAAGGACATGACCTACCGGCATTTTGCAGCCCATCCCGACCGCCTTCAGCAGGCCTTCAAAGGGCATGTCCAGATCGTGGCCCTGATTCGCTCGGGGAACACCGATCAGGTTTTTGCCCGCGTAAAGAACCACAATGACTGGTCGCAATATTTTGAAGCCTGATGGAAACCTCCAGGACGCTCATTAGATGTTCTTGTGCAGCGGCATTTTGCGCACGCGCTTGCCGGTCGCGTCGAAATAGGCGTTGGCCAGCGCCGGGAGGACCGGCAGCAAGCCCATTTCGCCGACGCCCTTGGCCCCGAAAGGCCCGACGGGATCATGACTGTCGACGAATATAACCTCCAGTTCGGGGGTGTCGGCCATCTGCGGAACTTTGTACTTCGACAGCATTTCCGTCCTGGAGACGCCCTCCGCCACCACGAACTCTTCGTCCAGCGCCATACCCATCATCATCAGCATGCCGCCCTCCACCTGCCGGCGGGCCGCCTCG
>JAISRV010000240.1 GCA_031273445.1 Candidatus Adiutrix sp.
CTGGAACTGCGGCGCCTGGAAACCCTGGGCAGCGAACAAGCCAAAGACTGGTTGTTCTATGCCCGAAAGCGCCTTAAGACCTTCGAAGGGCAAACCTTATTTGACGAAATTGTGAAGACCGACCCTGCCCGCTGGTGGTTCGAGCGCCGGGAAGAATACTGGGTTCGCCGTCCGGAGAAGTAATGACCTCATTAAGGCAGGCCGAATATCCGGAAAATGGCCGGGTCGGCTTCGGGCGCGGCCTGGGTTTGGCCTTTTTTTGTCTTCTCGTCTCCATATGGCTGCATCTCATTTTTTTTTCCGTTTGGCAGCATTTCGACCGCCGGGCGGCGGACCGTTTTTATTTCCAGATGGAAAATGATTCGGCGCCGATAGAACTGACCCTGATGATGGGGCCGCCTCCCGCTCCCGGGCCTGAGGCCGGCGCTGACGAGCCTTCCGGCGCGGAAGCGTCTGAAGCGCCTCTCGTTTTAAACGTCGAAGACGGCCCGGCCGTTCCGGCGCCGACGGAGGCCGCGGAGGCCCAAAGTCCAGACCTTCAGCCGCTGAGGCTGATTGATGAATCGCTGGCCGGGGCGGAGCTTCTTTCCGAGCCTGAGCCCGAAGATGCGCCCCCGGGAGCCGAGGCCGCCGCCGCGGTTTCCGACGCGCCTTTGAGCATGGAGTCGGAAGCTCCTAAATTCAAGTCATATTATACAGTCATAAGAAGCGCCGTGGCCCGCCTGTGGATCATGCCGCCGGAAGCCAAAAACCATTTCCGCCCTGGCCGTTTGACCGTCGATTTCACCATAAACAGTTCCGGGGCGCTTATGCGCATAGTGGTCATTGAAAGTTCCGGCAGCGCCACGCTCGACCATGCCGGCCTTGAAGCCCTGCGTTCCGCCGCGCCTTTCCCGCCTTTCCCGGATGACCTTAAGGCCTATAGCCAACTGGACATCCGCATGCATTTCGACTACCAGGAACAATATATAAACCGCCGCCGGAAAAATGGCCGCCTCTGACGGCCGCGCGAGTTCTGCGGAGACGCCGGCCAAAGGCCCGCTCGGGCCGATATGCGACGACAGCCCATCCTGTTCCCTTTAATTAGCTCCGCTCTTATGTTACAATGCCTCAATTGGATGACGGCTGATCGTGTTTAACGACGCGTCGAGAAGGCCAGGCGGCGCGGCCGATGTGGGCGCCCCAGGAGCGGCTATGCATGAAGCGGAAAAAAAAGAGGCATTGAGGACTCTGGCGGCCACGCTGAATTATGTTTCAGACCTTGACGTCATGATGGAAACAATTCTCACCGAAGCTCGCCGCTTCTCAGGGGCCCAAGCCGGCTCCATCTATATCCGCGAGGGCGACCGGCTGGTGTTCGCTTACAGCCAGAACGACTATTTTGACAAGACAGGCTCGACGCCGGGCGGCGGGCTCTATAAAAACGCCTCTGTTTCCGTCACCGGCAACTCTCTGGCCAGTTATGTGGCCCGCGAAGGGCGGCCGCTGAACATAGGCGACGCCTACGCCATAGACGTGGAGCGGCCTTACCGCTTCAAGCCCGATTTCGATCGTAAAAACGGCTATGTCAGCCGTTCCGTCCTCACTTTGCCTTTAAAGGACATCAAAGCCCAGACCATAGGCATATTGCAGCTCATAAACCGTCTGGACGAAAACGGCAAAGTCGGCGTCTTCGGCGGGAGCGATGTGGACATGATGATGATTTTTTCTTCCACCGCCGCCATGGCCCTGGAGCGGGCCCATCTGATTCGGCAGATGATTTTGCGCACCATCAGGATGGCCGAGCTGCGAGACCCTCGCGAGACCTCATTTCATGCCCAGCGCGTGGCCGCGCTGGCGGTTATGCTTTATGAAGACTGGGCTGGCCGGCGGCGGCTCGATAAGAACGAAGTCAAAAAGCATATCGACCATCTGCGTATGGCCGCCATGCTGCATGACGTCGGCAAAGTCGGCGTGCCGGACCATGTTCTCAATAAACCGGGGCGTCTCACTTTTGATGAGCGTATGGAAATGGAGAAGCATGTTCTGGTGGGGCTCAAATTATTCGACCCCGTTTCCTCCGCCTTAGACGAGATGATCCGCGAAGTCGTCCTTCATCATCATGAGCGCTGGGACGGCCGCGGCTACCCCGGCTGGGTGGATCCGGAGACCGGTCGCCCCATCCCCGGCTATGAACAGGAGTCCGGCCGCGCGCGTGGGCGCAAGGGTGATGAAATATCCATTTTTGGCCGGGTCACGGCCGTGGCCGATGTCTTTGACGATTTAAGCTCGCCTCGCGTTTACAAAGAAGACTTCGATGAAGACCTGGTTTGCCAGATCATGCTTCAGGAAGGCGGCCATCACTTCGACCCTGAGCTGGTCGACGCTCTTCTCGAAAATATCGGCCTGGCCCGTTCCATTCGCGAACGCTTCCCTGATTAGCGTCACTGGGAAATGCGGTTCATCATTACGGCTGAAAAAAACGGCCTTTTCAGACTGAAAAGGCCGGGTTATTTTTATGGCCGCGCGGGCGGATTTTCCGACGGCGGCTGGCCGGCCGCGGGCGCTTTTTTCTGGTAAAGCTCGACTCCGCGCAGATGGTGGAATTTCTCGCGCATCTTCTGGAACATGGCATAGACCAGCGGGATGACGACAATGCCCAGAATGGAGGCGCTCAGCATGCCGCCGAAGACGGCCACAGACACGTTTTGGCGGCTCATGGCGCCCGGCCCGCTGGCTACGATCAGGGGCAGAAGTCCGGCCAGGAAGGCGATGGAGGTCATCATGACCGCGCGGAATCTGAGCTGCGCCCCCTGGGCGGCGGCGTTTTTGATGCTCAGGCCCTGTTCGCGCGCCTCTTTGGCGAATTCGACGATCAGGATGGCGTTTTTGCTGGCCAGAGCGATAAGGGTGATCAGACCGATCTGAACATAGATGCCGATGGACTGCCCGCTGATCTTCACCGCCAGCATGGCCCCGTAAAGGGCGGCCGAAATCGAGAAGATGACGCCGATGGGTATGGTCCAGCTTTCGTAGAGGGCCACCAGAAATAGATAGGCGAAAAGAAGCGACAGGGCGAAGAGGTAGACGGTTTGGCCGGCCGATTCTTTTTCCTGAAGAGTCGAGCCCGTCCACTCATAGCCGATGCCGTCGGGCATGTCGGCGGAGGCCTGTTCCATGGCGGCGATGGCTTCGCCGGTGCCCAGGCCCGGTTTGGCGCTGCCCATGATCTTGATGGCCCTGGTGTTGTTGTAACGGGTGATGTTGTGGGGGCCGGTGGTGGTTCTGGCGGTGATCAGCGACGACAGGGGCACCATGGCGCCTGTTTTTGAACGGACGTGAATCTTGTAGACGTCGTCGATATTGCGGCGTTGGCTGGCCTCGGCCATGATGTTGACCTGCCAGGTGCGGCCTTCCAGGTTGAAGTCGTTGACGTAGTAGCCGCCCAGGTAGGCCTGCATGGCGGAGAAGACGTCGGCCGCCGAGACGCCCAGGGTCTGAGCTTTGTCGCGGTCCAGGGCGATGTTGACGACGGGGGTGGCGGTGTTGAAAAAGGTCATGACGTAGAGCATGCGCGGGTCCTGCATGGCCCTGCCCATCACCTGAAACCCGGCCTGTTCAAATTCCTTGAAAGGGCGGCCGTTGTAGTCCATCAGCATGTATTCGAAGCCGCCCACCGAACCCAGGCCGATGATGGGCGGCAGGGTGAACGACCGCGCCGTGCCTTCGATGATGCCCGCCAGGGTCATGTTCACCCGCATGAGGATGTTGTCCGAAGAGGCGGCCTTAGCGGTTCGTTCGCTATAGTCGTCGAGCATGATGAACATGAAGGCCGCGTTGTTCTGCACGGAACTGTTGATCAGGTTCATGCCCAGAACGAACATGGTGTTGCGCACGCCCGGGATGTCGTTGATCATAGCCTGGGCTTTTATGGCCATTTCCCTGGTCTTATCCAAGCTGGTCCCTTCCGGGGCGCCGAGCTGAACCAAGAGCGCGCCCATGTCTTCGTCGGGCAGAAAGGTGGTGGGAGTCTGGGTCATGATGCCGTATGAAGTGGCCAGAAAGACCAGCACCAAGACTAGGCCGAAGGCCGAGCGCCTCAGGAGCGCCGTCACCAGGCTCACGTAGCCTCCGCGGAATTTATCCATGAAATTCTGGAATTTGCGCACTATGAAATTGTGCTTTTTCCCGTGCTCCGCTTTGAGGAAGACGGCGCACAAGGCGGGTGAAAGCGTCAGGGCGTTGATGGCCGAAATGAAGGTGGACACGGAGATGGTCACGGCGAACTGCTGATACAGTTTGCCCGAGACGCCGCCGATGAAGGCCACCGGAGTAAAGACCGACAGCAGCACCAGGGTGATGGCGATGATGGGGCCGGTGATTTCCTGCATGGCCTTGATGCTGGCCTCGCGCGGGGACAGGCCTTCCTGGGTCATCACGCGTTCCACGTTTTCCACCACCACGATGGCGTCGTCCACCACGATGCCTATGGCCAAGACCATGGCCAGAAGCGAAATGGTGTTGGCGGAGAAGCCGACGGCCAATAAGACGGCGAAGGTGCCCACCAGAGAGACCGGCACGGCTATCATGGGAATGAGGGTGGAGCGCCAGTTGCCCAGAAACAGATAGACCACGATGATGACCAGGATAAAGGCCACCACGATGGTGTGCTGCACTTCATAGATTGAGGCTTTGACGAAAACGGTGGCGTCGAAGACAGTGTCGTATTCCAAGCCCGGGGGGAAGCGGTCCCGCATCTCTTCTATGGTTTTGTTGAGTTCGTTGACCACGGCCATGGCATTGGAGCCGGCGGACTGGCTGACCATGACGCCGCTGGCTTCCATTCCGTTGTAATAGCCGGAGACGGAGTAATGCTCGGCGCCGAGCTCCACTTCGGCTATGTCTTTAAGCCGCAGTATGCCGCCGCGCTCATTGATTCTGATGACCACCTCGCCGAATTCCTCCGGGGTGGCCAGGCGGCCGTTGGCGTCAAGGGTGAAGTGCAGTTCCTGCCGCCCGTCGGTAGGCGGGGCGCCGACTTCGCCGACGGCCGCCTGGATATTCTGGGCCCTTACAGCCTCGACGACGTCGTTAGGGGCGAGCCCGAGCTTGGCCATGCGCCCGATGTCAAGCCAGACGCGCATGCTGGCGGAGCTGCCGAAATTCTGGACGTTGCCGACGCCGGGGATGCGGGAGATGGTGTCGACGATGTTGGCCGTGACCCAGTTGCTGATGGTCAGTTTGTCGAGGCTGTTGTCGGGGGAAAAGAAGGCGAAAGCCTTGAGCATGCCGGAGGAGCTTTTATCGACGTCCACGCCGCTGCGCGTGACTTCTTCCGGTAGGGACGACTCGACTTTTTTTAGGCGGTTCTGGACGTTGACCATGTTCATGTCCGGGTTCGTGCCCAGTTCAAAGGCGATGGTCAGTTGATAGCTGCCGTTGCCGGAGGACTGGCTGGACATGTAACGCATTTTGTCTACGCCGTTGACGGCCTCTTCAATTGGCTGGGCCACGGAGCTTTCCAGCGTTTCGGCGCTGGCGCCGGGATAGTTGGCCCGGACGTTGACTTGCGGAGGCACGATGTCCGGAAACTGGGTGACCGGGATATTGAGCAGGGCCAATAGACCGGCGATGCTGATGACCAGCGAAACCACCACCGCAAAGCGCGGCCGGTCGATAAATACGCGAGAGATCATTTGCCGGCCTCGTTTCCCTTGGTCGCGGCGCCTTGTTCAGGGTCCTGGCCGCCGCCGGTCGAGGAAGCTGGGGCTAGCTGAATGGGGGCGCCGGGCCTCAGCATGGCGCCGCCGGACATCAGGCCTTTGACGATGATTCGCTCCCCTTCGCGCAAACCTTCTTTTATAATGAAGGCCCGGTCGATTTCGCCGTCGGTGACGACGCGGCGCATCTCCGTGATCAGCCCTGGCGGGGCGTCGGCCGGCGCTTGCGGATCGGCCGGCGCTTCTTTGGGCAGAAAGACGAAGTTGCCTTCGGCGTCGGTCATGACCGCTTCTTTAGGGGCCGTCAGCAGTCGGTCGGGGACGGCGCTTTCGATCACGGCGACGACGATTTGGCCCGGCCGGAGCAGCCCGTCTGGATTTTTGAATTTAGCCTTGAATTTTATGGTGTCCGTCTGCGGATCGACCATCGGCGCCACATAGGAAATCAGGCCGGTTTGGTCATAGTAGTCGTTATTGCCCAGGCGCAGGCGCACCCGCCACTTGTCGGCGGACAGGTAGTCGGCCTTGTCGGCGCCGCTTCCGGGGCCGGAGATTATTTTGTCGGAGACGCCGAAGGCGGCCAAAATCGGGTCCTGCGCGACCACGGTGGCCAGAATTCCGCTTTCCGGCCCCAGAAGGCTGCCTTCCGAATAGGGCGAGTCGCTGATGCGGCCGTCGAAAGGCGCCTTGATGGAAGCGTGGCTCAAATTCAGTTCAGCCTGCGCCAGGTTGGCCTGGGCGCTCAATACGCCGGCTCCGGCCACTTCATAAGCGGCCTTGCCGCTGTCGTAGTCGCTTTTAGGCGAGGCGTTTTTCCGGTAGAGGTCGCTGACGCGGTTGAAATCCAGCGCGGCGCGGTCAAACTGGGCCTGGGCGGAAATGACGTCGGCTTTGGCCATGTCCACCAGGGCCTGATACTGATCCTGCTCAATCTGAAACAACAACTGCCCTTTTTTGACCCGCGCGCCGTCGGAGAAATTTTTAGAGACGAGAAAACCGCTGACCCGAGCCAGAAGATCGACGCTGGCGTCGGCTTCCATAATGGCGATGTATTCGGACGAAAGGGTGATCTCCCTGGCTTCGACCTGCCCCAGGATCACCGGCTGCGGCGGCGCCGGCATCGGCCGCGGCGAGCGCAGGAGCTTGTCGGCCATAAGGAAGACAAGCGCCAGTCCGACTATGGCCGCGGGAATGGCCACAAAAAGAAGCTTCATTTTTTTAGGGATGTTTTCAGACATATTAAGTCCTCGCCGGAGCCGTTTTAGTGAAGTCGTCGCGCGATTAAAAAAACGCGTCCGGACCACATTGGTTCGGACCAGATAATCATAAATCGAATTAAGTTATACGTCAAGGGTTTGCAAAAGTCAACGCCTGTTGATCAGCAACAGCAATAAGAGGGCGGCGGGCGGCCAGAGACGATGGCGTCGAGTAAAATCTGTCATGAAGGGCGGAGATGATATTTGCAGAGCGACGATAAATCAATGAAAAGTCGGTTTTAAGCGCTGAAAGCCGCTTTAGAGGCCGTTAGCGAACCTGCCGCAGAAGAGCCGCCGCCGAGGCGGCCAGCCCGCGGCCCTCCCCCGCCGCGTCCAAGCCCTCGGTCGTGGTGGCCTTGACGTTGACGGCGGCCGGAACAACGGCCATGGCCGAGGCCATGGCCTCGGCCATGGCCTGGCGATAAGGCCCTATGCGCGGCCTTTCCCCGATAAGCGTCACGTCGCAGTTGACCAATTCGAAACCGGCCTCCCGCACCTTGGCCATAGTCCCGGAAAGAAGCTTGGCCCCGGAAGCGCCGGCCCAGCGCGGGTCTTGGTCCGGGAAATGGCGGCCAATATCGTCAAGGCCGGCCGCCCCCAACAGGGCGTCAATCAGGGCATGGGCCAGCACATCCGCGTCGGAGTGTCCCATAAGCCCATGATCGTTGGGAATATTTAGACAACCCAGCCATAGGGGCCTCCCCGGGGTCAGACGGTGCATGTCGTAACCCTGACCGATGCGCAGGGACGTCGTCGCCTGAAGCCGGGCTTCGGCCAGCTCAAGGTCTTCTCTGGCGGTAATCTTGATGTTGCTTTCCGTGCTTTCCACCACCGTCACCTGGCGCCCCAAAGATTCCGCTAGGGCCGCGTCGTCCGTGGCGCCCTCCGCGGCCGCGGAGGCCAGGGCCGCGGCCAGAACGTCGCGCCGGAAGCCCTGGGGCGTCTGGGCCCGCCAAATCAAGCCTCGATCCAGGGTCTTGACCACCCGCCCGTCCGCCACTACCTTGAGAGTGTCGGAAGACGGCGCCGCCGCCAGGGCGGCGCCGTCCCGCGCGGCCGCGGCCGCCACCTTTTCAATCAATTCCCCGGTCACTAACGGGCGCACCCCGTCATGAACCAGGACGACCTCGCCGGAGCTGGCGGCAAAACCGCGCCGCGTCGATTCCGTCCGCGTTTCTCCGCCGTCCGCAATCTTGAGCTTGGAAAAGTTAAACGGGACAACAGCTTTGGAAGTTATGACTTCCCGCCAGTCAGCCGGCACGACCACAATGATCTCATCTATGCAGGCTGATTTTTCAAAAACGCTGATGGTGCGGCTTAAAACGGGCCGCCCGCCCAAAAGGAAAAGCTGCTTGGGCTGATCCGCGCCGAAACGCGCGCCAATGCCTCCGGCGACGATGACGGCCGACACTGTGGGCAGATCGTGAAAAGGCATGGCCAAAACTTCCTGAAAAAACAGGCCGCCCAAGCGGCATCGTCAGACTTCCGCGAGCCGGAAGCCGGTAAGCCGGGTTCTGTAACCCCGGCGGGACGCGCCCGACGGGGCGATGACCATTCATCTAGGCCGAAAGTCGCCTTTCGGCTCAAGCAACCGACCCGGCGGCAAGAGGGGCCCCCTTATCGCCGCCCTATTTGGTTTTGCTCCTGGCGGGGCTTGCC
>JAISRV010000257.1 GCA_031273445.1 Candidatus Adiutrix sp.
AAATAGGCTGTCGCGGCCTCTATGACTATCTGTTGATAAATGACGATCTGGACCGGGCGGCGGAGGAGATGGCCGGCATCCTGACCGCCGCCGCGGGCCGCCGCATGGCCGAAATGGAAAATTTCTGGCCCGCCTTTTTCGCTGACGGGCCCGAACCGTCATGAAGCCCAAAAAACATCGCGGCGAATGGGCGGCGCCGGCGGCCGAAGAGCCCGGCGCGTCTGAAGCGGGGGCCGCCTCTGTTTCAGAAAACGCGGAAGCCGTGGGCGGCCTCAACGCCGTTCTGGCCGCCCTGAAAGCCAGGCCCCTGGCCTGCCGCGCCGTTTTGGCGGCCGAGGGGCGGCATTATAACCAATCTTTCAGCGAAATAATGAGGCTGGCCCGCGAAAACCGCCTGCCCCTAAAATTTTCGCCCCGCCAGGCCCTTGACCGCCTTTACGGCCGCCAGCATCATCAGGGCGTGGTGGCCGTCTTTGACGCCAGGCCCCACACCGCCTTCGACGACTTTCTGGCCGTCCTGCCCCCGGCCGGCCCGGCCCTGGCCCTGGCCCTTGACCAGGTCGAAGACCCGGGCAATCTGGGCGCCCTTATGCGCAGCGCCCTGGCCTTCGGCGCCCTGGGGGTCATCACCCCGCGCGAACGCGCCGCGGCCCTGACTCCCGCCGCCCTGGCCGCCTCGGCCGGAGCGGCCGAGTTTCTGCCCCGGGTTCGCGTCGTCAACCTGGCCAGAGCTCTGGCGGCCCTGAAAGAGAGGGGCTTCTGGGTCGTCGGCGCCGAGGAGGACGAAAGATCATCGCTTTTTGAGCGCGAGCTGCCGGAAAGAACGGTTCTGGTGATGGGCTCGGAAGGCCGGGGGCTGGGTTCGGCCGCGCGCAAGGTCTGCGACCTGTTCGTCAGCATTCCCCAAGATCGCGGGCGCGTTCAATCCCTGAACGTTTCCGCGGCCGGCGCCATCATCATGTGCGAGCACTTTCGCCGCTTTGGCCAGGCCGCGAAATTTATGGTATAATAAAAGCTGATCGAGCTCCTAAACGGAAATGAGACGTCAGCATGGCCTTTAAACGACACGGGTTCCCCCGGCCGCGCCCCCGCGGCCGGGGCGGCCGCCTCTTGAAATCAGGCTTGACGGCCGCGGCCGCTCTGGCCTTGATCTGGGCCGTTTCGGCCGGGTCGGGCTTCAACCCCGGCGCCCGCCTGCTGTCTGTTTTTAGGCCGTCGGCATTGTCGGCCTCCGCTCAACCGGAAGTCGAAGTGCGCCCGGCGGCCTCGGCTGAGGCGGAAAGCGGCCAGGCGGCGGTTCTGCTCAAAAAAGACCTGGCCGGCCTCATCGGCGCCGGCCCCCTGACCATGGACGAAGGCCGAATCCTGGAAATAAGCGACCAGGACGGCCACCTCCTGTATGTCCGCGCGACTTTGGAGCCGGCCCTCCAGGCCAAGGCTCTGGCCTGGGTCAAGGCCAGCCGGGCCTATCAGGCGGCCTTGGTGGTCATGGACCCTGACAACGGCGAAGTGCTGGCCCTGGCCGGCTACCGGGCCGACGGCGAACCAAGCAATGCCGCCCTGGCCGGCTCCTTCCCCGCGGCCAGCCTTTTTAAAATCGTCACGGCCGCCGCCGCTTTGGAGTCGGCCGACATGTCGGCCGACTCCAAAGTGTCTTACGACGGCGGCAAACACACCCTCTTTAAAGACAACGTCATCAGCGCGCCGGACCAGGGCGCCCAGGCCGCCACCCTTAAGGAAGGCTTTGCCGAGAGCATCAACACCGTCTTCGGCAAGCTCGGCGCTTTCACCCTCGGCCCCCGGGAGCTGGCCGACTTTGCCGGGCGATTCGGCTTCAACCACGACATAGAATTTGAACTTCCGGTCGAACCGTCGAGCTTCAGCGTGGCCGATGAGGCCGATCCCTTCAATGTCGCCGAACTGGCCTCCGGCTTCAACCGTGAAACCAGAGTCTCGCCCCTGCACGGGGCCATGATGGCCGCGGTGGTCATATCAGGCGGCCGTCTCACCGAACCGTCCCTGGTGCGCGAAGTCTTCGACCGGGACAACCATATCTACTATCAACACCAGGCCTCCGCCCCCTCTCAGGCCATCAGCCGGGAAACAGCGGCGGAACTGGCCGCCCTCATGCGCTCGACCGTGGAGGACGGCACCGGGCGCCGCACCTTCAACACGGCCAAAACCGACCCGGTGCTGTCAAAATTGATCATCGGCGGCAAAAGCGGAACCATCAACAATGAGGAAGGGGCCAGGGTGGATTGGTTTGTGGCCTGGGCCGCGCCGCGGCAACAAACGCCCCCGGCCAGGCGGCTGGCCCTGTCCGCCGTGGTGGTTCATGGCGGCGGCGCCGCCGCCGCCAGCCAGAGTCTGGTGCGCGACGCCGTCAAATTTTATTTCTCGGGCCAAAAATAAAAAAGGTTCTTTCCATATGGAGATATTAGGCTTTAATCCCACGCTGTTCTGGTTTGTGCTGGGCCTCGTCTTTCTGGCGCTGGAAGCGGCCACGCCGGGCTTTTTCCTGATTTTTTTCGGGAT
>JAISRV010000087.1 GCA_031273445.1 Candidatus Adiutrix sp.
CGGCTGCGGGAAGCCCACCCGGCGGCCGTGCCCCTGAAAGAGCTGGAAAAAGAGGGCTTCGGGGCGGCTCTAAAAAAAATGACCGCCTCGGAGCGGATCGCTTATAGCCTCCGCCCGGCCCTGGGCGGCCCCAAAGCCGCCCATGAATGGTGGTTGGGCCAGGCGGCCGAGCCGCCCGCCTCGCCCGGGCGTTTGGGGCGCAAAGAACAGGCCTTGTGGGAACTCGTCCGGGGCGGCCCGGCCAAACCCATGAGCTACTACGCCTCATACCTCAAAAATCCTCTGCCCCAGGCCCGCAGCCTCACGGCCAAAGGCCTGACCTCGCTCGACCGGCGGGAAACTTTTCGTGACGACCCCGGCCGGGCCATATTCAGCGAAAACCGGCCGGCGCCGCCGCCGACCAGGGAGCAGGCGGCGGCTTTGGCTCAGATAGAGGCGGCCCTGGAAAGCCGCCGTCATCACGGGTTTCTCCTTTTCGGCGTTACCGGCAGCGGCAAAACCGAAGTCTACCTGCGGGCCGCGGAAAAAACGCTGGCCCAGGGGCGGGAGGTTCTGTGGCTGACGCCGGAAATCGCCTTGACCCTGGGTTTGGAAGGTTTTTTAAAAAACCGGCTGGGGAGCGAAAAGCTGGCGGTTCTGCATTCGGCCCTGACTCCCGGCCAGCGCCATGACCAGTGGCTGCGCATCCGCCGCGGTCTGGCCCCGGTGACGCTGGGGGCCAGAAGCGCGGTCTTCGCCCCCCTGGAAAACCTGGGCCTGGTGGTGGTCGACGAGGAACACGACCCGGCCTATAAGCAGGACGACGGCCTGCGCTACAACGGCCGCGACCTGGCGATGCGGCGCGCCAGGGAAGCGGGGGCGGCCCTGATTCTGGGTTCGGCCACGCCCTCGCTGGAGAGCTGCCACAGCGCCCTGGCAGGGCGTCTGACCCTGATCAAAATGGAGACCCGCACGGGCGAGGCCAGACTGCCGCAGGTGGAAATCATTGACCAGCGGCAGGAACCCGCGCGGCAGCGCAAAGCCCTGTCGGTCCAGCTTCAGAAACGCCTGGGCGACGTTCTGGCCCGCGGCGAGCAGGCCCTGTTGTTCATCAACCGCCGGGGCATCTCCAACCTGCCGATGTGTCTGGCCTGCGGAGAGGTCATGAAGTGCCCGCACTGCAGCCGCACCCTGACCCTCCACGGGCCCGACCGCCCCGGCCCGGCCGCGGAAGGCGCGGCCGAGGCCTCCGCCGCGATCGGCGCGGCCGCCGGCTCCGCCCATGACGCGCCGGCGGAGACCCTGGTCTGCCATTGTTGCGGCTACCGGGCCGACCCGCCTAAAAACTGCCCCAAATGTCTCTCGCCGCTGTTTCGTTATTTCGGGGTGGGCACGGAAAAATTGCTGAAGCTGGCCGAGGAAAAATTCCCCGGCGTCAGAGCCGGGCGCCTGGACGCGGATGCCGCGCGCCGCAAAGGCGGCTTGAAAAAAATCATTTCCGCCTTCGCTTCAGGCGCGCTGAACCTTCTGGTGGGCACGCAGATGGCGGCCAAAGGCCACGACTTCCCCAACCTGACCCTGGTGGGGGTGGTGGAAGCAGATCTGGGGTTGAACCTGCCTGATTTCCGAGCTTCCGAACGCACCTTTCAGCTCATTTCCCAGGTAGCCGGGCGAGCGGGGCGGGCGAACACGCCCGGGACGGTGCTGATCCAGACCATGAACCCGTCACATTACGCCCTGACCGCCGCCGCCGCCCATGATTATGAAACTTTTTTTAAAAACGAAATAAACATTCGGGCCGAGCTGGGCTACCCGCCTTTCGCCCGCCTGGCCCTGGCGCGCCTGACCGGCCCTGACGAAAGCCGGATGATGCGCCTGGCCGACGAAGCCGGAGAAATAGGGCGCCTGATCCTGCGGGAAACAGGAGAGGCCGGCGTGGAGCTCTTGGGGCCCGCGCCTTCGCCCATGGCCCGCCTCAAAGATAATTACCGCTTCCAGATCATGGTGCGGGCCGAAACGGTTTCGTCCAGAAGAGCCTTTCTGACTCTCTGGTTGCCGAAAATACGGGCTGTTCTTCCTTCTTGGGCGCGTTTAACAGTGGACATAGACCCGTATCATTTGTTATAATAGGGAAGTATGAATAAAAACATCCTCAGCCGGACCCGTTTTTTTTCCGGCCTTGGGCCTGAACTTCTGGAAGAGTTGTCGAATATCGCCGTTCTGAAAAAATATAGGGCCGGCGACGTCATTTTCGCCGAAGGCGACGCGGGCGCCGGGTTTCACCTGGTGGTTGAAGGGCGGGTTAAAATATACAAAAACTCCGGCGGCGGCAAAGAGCGGCTGCTGAATGTCTTCGGGCCAGGCGAACCCTTCGGCGAAGCGGCCGTCTTCCTCGACCGGGGCTACCCGTCTTGGGCGCAGGCCGTTTCCGACAGCCTGACGGCTTTTTTTCCCCGGCCCGCCCTGCGCGGCTTGGCCGCCAAAAACCCGGAACTGACCCTGGAGCTGACGGCGGTTCTGTCCAGACGCCTGGCCGGCTTAACCGGACGGCTCGAAGCCGACTCCCTTGACGTTTCGGCGCGCTTGGCCGGCTATATATTGGAAATGGATGAATCAGAGCGGACCGGACGGGTGGAGCTGAACCTGACTAAAGGCCAGTTGGCCTCACTTCTGGGCACGGCCCCGGAAACCATATCCCGGGTTCTCGGGCGGCTGAAAAACGCGGCCGTCATCAGCGAAGAAAAGCCGTTCATAAAAATACTCGACCGCGACAAGCTCGACGACATAGCCAATGGAGAGCCCCTATGATCAGCCTCCCGAAAGCCGGCGAAGCGACCGAAGAAACGAAAGCCGACGCGGCGGAGCATACAGAGCCGGCCGATGAGGCGAAGCGGGCAGACCCGGCCGATGAGGCGGAGCGGGCAGACCCGGACGCGGCCGGGCCGCGAAGCGGCGAAAAGCGGTCGGTCTGGAAAGCCTGGTTCCAGGCGGCGCGGCCGTCGTTTTATATCGCCACCCTGGCGCCCCTGACGCTGGGCTTTACGGCGGCCGGCAAGTTCAGCGGCGAATATGACTGGCCGTTTTTTCTGCTCATCCTCCTGGCCTGTTTGCTGGTGCACATGGCCGCCAACCTGGCCAACGACCTGTTCGACCATCTTCAGGGCGTCGACGCCGGCCCCGGCAGGATCGGCGGCTCAAGGGTGATTCAGGAAGGCAAGATATCGCCCCGGGCTCTGGCCCTGGCTCTGGTCGTCCTCTATAGCCTCGCGCTGGCCCTGGCCTTCGTCGTCGTCCGACATTCCAAAGTCGAGGCCCTGTGGCCGCTGATCATCTTCGCCGCGTTGTCCAGCTTTTTCTACGTGGCGCCGCCGATAAAATACGGCCACCGGGCCCTGGGGGAGCTTTTCGTCTTCCTCAACATGGGCCTGATCATGACCGCCGGGACCTTCCTGGCCCTCTGCGGGCGCTGGGACGGGCGCATCATCGCCCTGGCCCTGCCGCTGGCCTTCATGGTCGCCGGCATCCTCTACTATCAGAGTCTGCCGGAGATAGACGCCGATCTGGCCGCGGGCAAACGCACCCTGGCCAACCTGCTCGGCAAAACCAGAGCCGCCTTTCTCTTTCTTTTATGGTGGCCTCTGGTCTGGCTGCTGATGATCAACCTCTGGTTCGCGGGCCTGGCCGCCTGGCCGGCCCTCTTGGGCCCGGCGACCGCGCCTCTTCACCTCATGGCCTGCCGGCGCGTCAAAGCGGCCGGAGACGGCGACTGGCTGGAGCTTGACCTCCACGGGCATCTTGTCCGCAAACTATACTTAATAAACGGCCTCATCCTCATAGCGGCCGCGGCTCTCGGCGGCTGATTGGGAAAGGAGACGGCATGAACCCTGACATTTTCGGGCGCCAGGAGGCCACGCGCGGGAAAGGCTATTGGTTTGTGGTCGTTTTCGCCTTCACGACCCTGGCGGCCATATTGATCATATACGCCATGGTCGCCATGGTCATTATCGCCTCCGCCAGATATATTCCGGTTCTGCTCGCTTTCACGCCCCTTATGAACGCGCTGTCCAATCTGTCCTTTTTTTCAGATGAATCGACCATCTTTTCCCTGAAGCCGTTTCTGTTCATTGGTCTGCCGGTGGCCGCAACGGTTCTGATCGTCTCTATAAAAGAAAGGCTGGCCATCATCAACGGCGGTGGCGCCTATGTCGCCCAGCAGCTGGGCGGCGTTCTGCTGGACGCCGAGCCGGCCGAGCCCGGAGAACGGATGCTGGCCGACATCATCGACGAAATGTCGGCCGACTTGGGTCTGCCGCGGCCTCTGTTGTACGTTCTGCCGCGGGAATCGGGCATAAACGCCATGACCGCCGGGCTCACGCCCGACGACGCGGTGATAATAGTCACCCGCGGCGCCCTGGATATGCTCGACCGCGATGAACTGCGGGGCGTGGCGGCCCACGAATTCGGCCACATCGTCAGCGGCGACTGCGCCATGAACTGCCAGATGGCCAGCTGCCTGGCCGGGCTGATGTTCATCGCCGTGAGCGGCCAACAGTTAATAAACAGGTCCGGCGATCTTACCAGCGCCTTAAGCCCTTTCAAATCCGCCTTTTTCTACGCCGCCGGGGCCGTGATCTACATCTCCGGCCTGGTGGGCAAATGGATGGCCGAACTGGTTCAGGCCGCCTTCAGTCGTCAGCGTGAATTTCAGGCCGACGCTTTTGCCGATCAATATGCCCATAGCCCAGAAGGCCTGACCCGCGCGCTCAAAAAAATAGGCGGCTTCCGCCGCAAAGGCGTCATCGGCTCCGGCCGGGCTCTCTTGCTCCGGCCCTTTTTCATCGCCAGCCCCACTAAATTCTCCGGACTTTTTCACAGCCATCCCAGGCTGGAGTCGCGCATCAGCGCCCTTCTGCCCCAGTGGGACGGCCAGTTCACGCCTATCGAATACATCCCGCAAATGAGCGAGGAAAAAAGAAAGGCGCTCCTGGAACGGCTGGACGCCTTCGGCCTGGTCAGAGAATCTTTAAACAGCCTCAAGCCCCATAAAAAATTGCCGGACATCACCACCGACTGGCGCGGCGGGCTGGCCCTGTCCATGCTGGCCGCGGCCGGCGACGTCCCCCCGCCTCAGAACATGGCGGAGGCCGCCGGCCCGGCTCTGCCCCCGGAAGCGGCCCTGGCCGCGCTCGACCCCGACCAGGCGGCGGCTCTGGCCTCAGCCGTCATCCTCTACGAAACGCCGCTGACGGCCCAGGACATACCCCCTTTGTCGCTGACGGCCAGGGCGGTGCAATATCGCTGGCTGGTCACGGCGGAAAACCGTCTGCCGCTTCTGGACCTGGCCGTGCCGACCTTGCGCAAGGCCCCGCCCTGTGTGCGTCTGGAAGTCAGGGACATCATGGAGCGCTGCCTTGTCATTCGCGAAAATTCCAGTTTCTCCGACGTGGCCGCGGCCTGGGCGCTGATGGAGCTTTTCCCGGAAATGACCGCGGGCCTCAATTGTCTTGACAATGAGCTCAATTATTTCAGCCTCATCCGCGACGCCGCCGTCACGGCCCTGTCGGTCATGGCCTGGCAAAGCGCCGGCGGCGAAGGTGGGCCTGACCTTTTCCGCGACAAGGCTTCCAATAATTTCAACCATTGGGCCGCCCCGGAAATAAGGCCGCGCGAAGAGGCCGCGCCGTTCATTTTTCACCAGGCCCTGTCCATTTTGCGCCTGGCCCCCAGGCCGGTGAAAAGCGCCCTGCAGGCGGCGGCGGCGGAAATGGCGGCGGAAACCCTGACCGTAACCCAGACGGAATATGAATACCTGCGGGCCCTGAACGCCGCGGTCAGCGCCTGATCCTCCGGGCCGCCCCGGGCGCGCGGCCCCGGGTACAAACGGACGGTGCGGTTGGAAGGAACTAATAAGGCGGAAATAAAGTGAATCTGGATATTTTCGCCAATCAAGCGGAGGCGCGCAAAAAAAGCCGCCTGTTCATGGCCTGTTTCATTTTGACGACCATGGCGGCGGTCTTTCTGATTTATTGCCTGGTCGCCTACTGCCTTGTTTCCTTTACCTTCACCCTGCCGATATTACAGGGCTATCGCTCTCTGGAAACGACCGTCAAAACAATCTTCAACCACAAACCGGAAATTCTGGCCTGGCGGCCTCTCGCGGTCATCGCCCTGCCGGTGGCGGCCGTCATCATAACCGTGGCCGTCAAGGAGACTCTGGCTATCCGCAACGGCGGCGGCGCCTACATGGCCCAGCTCCTCGGGGGCGTCTTAATCGACATAAACCCCGCGGACCCCAAAGAGCGACTTCTGAGCAACGTGGTCAAGGAGATGTCCGTCGCCTCCGGCCTTACGCCGCCGCTGATCTACCTCCTCCCGCGGGAAGTGGGCATAAACGCCATGACCGCCGGGCAGGGCCCGGAAGACGCGGTCGTCATCGTCACCCGCGGCGCCCTGGACCTTTTGTGCCGCGACGAACTGCAAGGCGTGGTCGCCCATGAGTTCGGCCATATCCTGAACTACGACTGCGCGCTGAACTGCCGCATGAGCGGCTGCCTGGCCGGCCTGATGTATGTTTCCGTCCTCGGGCGGGAGCTGCTGAATATAGTCGGACGCTTCGGCGGACGCGGCGGCGGGCGCGCCGCCGGCCTCGTCGTCTTTTTGGTTTTCGCGGGACTGGCGGTCTGTGCCGCCGGCTTTATCGGCAAATGGGCGGCCGAACTGGTCCAGGCCGCCTTCAGCCGCCAGCGGGAGCATCTGGCCGACGCCTTCTCAGCCCAATTCACCCGCAACCCGGCGGGCCTGGCCTCGGCCTTGAAAAAAATAGGCGGCTTTAGACATAAGGGCCTCGTCAGAAGCGGCCGGGCCATTTTGATGCAGACCTTCTTCATCGCCAATCCCGCCAAATTTTCCGGGCTCTTCCGCAGCCACCCGCCGCTGGAGGAGCGCATCAGGGCTCTGGAGCCCTCCTGGGACGGGGAATTCACCCCCATTGAATACATACCTGAACATGTCAGCCCGGAGACGGCTCAAAAGCTGGATGCCTTCGGGCTGGTCAAAAACCCGTTCAGCCTCGGCCAGGGCGCGGTGGAAAAACGCTATCAGGAACTGGGGCGCGACTGGCGGGGCGGGCTGGCGCTGGTCATGCTGGCCGACGCCTGGCAGGCGCCGCCGCCCAAAGGGCTGAAAGGGGAAAAAAGCCGGCCCCCGCTCCCCCCGGAAGCGGCCGCCGCCGCCCTGGCGCCGGATTCGGCCGCCGCCCTGGCCGCGGCCGCCATCGTCTTCCGGAGCCCGGCCGAAAATACCGTCCCGTCGGCTCTGGCCGCCCGCGCCGAGCCCTATCGCGGCCTGGTCACCGATGAAAACCGGCTGCCGCTTCTGGACCTGGCCGCTCCGGCCCTGGCCAAAGCCGGCCCGGCCGCGCGCCTGGAACTAAAAGACCTGCTCAAGCGCCGTCTGCCCTTGCATGAAGGCTCCAGCTTTTCCGACGTGGCCGTCGTCTGGGTTTTCAGGAAAATGTTCCCGGAGCGCAGCCCCGCCCCCGGCTTCTTGTCCGACCGTCAGGCCGACAGCCTGACCGAGGTCCGCCGGGCCGCGGGCGCGGCGCTTTCAGCCGTGGCCCGGCAAAGCGAGGCCAACGAGGCCCAGGCCAGGCTTTTGTATGAAAAATCCTTCAAAAAATTAAACTACTGGGCGGCGCCGGAAATAATGCCGCCGCACTTGTCGACGGCCTTCGCTTTCAGCCAGGCTTTGGAAATATTGCATCGCGCCCCCAAACCGGTCAAACTGGCCCTCCTGGCCGCGGCCGCCGAAACCGCGATCGCCGACAAACGGATCTCACAGCTGGAATACGAATACCTGCGGGCCCTGCAGGCGGCCTTAACTTAGCGGGAGCGTCCTCTGAACTCAGTGACGCCAGGCGCCGGGCGCTTGTTCCGCGGCGGGAGGAAGGCGCCTTGTTTCAGCGGCGACGAAAACCGGCGAAGCCGCTTTCGTATTGCCGCGAAAACGCGACCAAGGTTTTGAGACGGCCAGAAGCGCGATCAATATCGTGCCCAGCCAGCAGGCCAAAAGACTCCAGTACTGCGGCGGAAACATAAAAACAATCGTGTATAACGGCGTCCAGAACAAAGGAATATTGCGCAGCGCGTCATAGCGAATGAAATCGGCCCAATCGGTTCTCTCGGCCGCCCGTGCGATGAACGGGCCTGATTCTTGCCCCGCCGCCTCCGCCCTGGCCCTGGCCGCCCCGCCCAAAAGGCGGCGGAGGGCCATCATGAGCAAATTGAAGGTACAGTTAAAAAAAAGGCTGGCGAAAAAAGCGGTGGCGAAAAAAAAGCTGGTGAAAAAAGCCGCCATCAGGCTCCCGGAAACTCCTAAGCCGCCCCCCGGCAAAAACCCGGCCCCCTGAGCCATGATCACCGCCCCATTGTAGAAAAAAAACATGAAAACCGCCGCAATCCCGTAAAAACCCCAGGCCGCCGCCCGCAAAAACAGCGCCCCGCCCCGCAGATAGCGCCCGCTTTCAACGCGCGCCTCAACGCTTTCACCCAAAAGACCCATCACCGCAAAGGCGCCGAAGCCGAAGGCATATTTATGGCCGGCCGCGGTCTCAAGCAAAAGGGCCAGGGAAGCCGGCCAGAGCGCCAAAAAGCTCAAAGCCGCAAAAAAACCGAGCCAGATCAAGTCGCGGAATTTCAAAGGGCCCTCCCTGACGCGCCGTTACATCGCCGCCGGCCGCCCAAAAATTTTTCAGGCTTCACGTTTGACCAGCAGATAATACACGAGATAAAAGGCCAGAAAAAAAACGGCCAGGCCGGCGGCGACCAGATAGACCGCCCCATAGCTGCCGACTCGGCCGGCTATATAGCCCAAAGCCAGAGAGCCGGAGCCTACGCCCAGGTCGAAAGCATTAAAAAAAGAGGCGGTCGTCTCGGTGCGCGCTGAAATCGGCGTCGACGAAAAAGCCAGGGCCTGCACGCTGGGAAAAATAGCGCCGGTGCTGAGGCCGTAGGCAATGGAGGCGCAGAAAAAAGCGAAGGGGCTGCCGTTGGTGAAGGCCAAAAGAAGCATGCTGCCCAAAAGCGTCAGCGCGGCCGGGATCAGGACATAGCGGTGGCCCAGGCGGTCGTGGACGCGCCCGGAGGTCATGCGCGCCACGAAAATGCCGATTGTGGAAACGACAAAAAAATGGCCGGCGTAAGGCAGCCCTTTTTCTTTGCAGTAAAGGGCCATGAAAATGATGACCGCACTCATTATCAGCCCGACCATGAACATCAGAAACGAAGGCGCCATTGCTTTGCGGCTCACCAGAACCAGGCGCGGCCTGGCCGCGCCCGGCGGCGCGGCCAGCTTAAGCTTCGGCAGGGCCCCGACCATCAGGATGCTGGCCGTATAACAGGCGGCCACCACGATGAACATGAACAGATAACCCCATTCAACCATCAGCCAGATGCCGAAAAAAGGCCCCAAAGCCAGGGCCAGGGTGGTGCCCAGCCCCAGGTAGCCCAGGCCTTCGCCCATGCGGGTCGGCGGAATGATCTGCGAAGCTAGGGCGGTGATCAAGGTCGAGGACAGGCCGAAGCCTGCCCCGTGCAGAAAACGCGCCGCCATGGCCGTAGGCGTGCTCCTGGCCCAGAAATAATACAAACCGACTATGGCGCAGAACAGAAGCCCCAGCCGGACCAGATGCATGGCCTCGAAACGCCAGGCCAAACGGCTGGCCAACATGCGGAACAACACCGCCGAAACCGTAAAAGCGCCGAAAATAACCCCTATCTCCGCCTGGGAGGCCCCGTTGCCCTCCATAAAAAGGGTTAAAGTCGGCAGTAAAATGTCGAACCCCATAAAAATGCAGAAGTTCAACATCACAAAAGTCAAAAAGGTCAGACTCCAAAGACGCTGAGGGGCGGCATATGCTCTGACCCCGCCGCGATAGAAGGCGTCGCTGGTATCCTCGGTCATATAAAATCTCCAAATGCGGCCCGCAAAAAATACGGCCCCGCGACGACCCGGAGCCTGACTTTCCCGCCGCCTGAAAAACGGCCTGTACTTTTTACAGAATAACACTATCCGCAAAATTCATCAAGCCAGGGCTACCGCCCTGGACCCGCGGATGCTCCGCATCCGATCCGCAGGGGCCTGAGCGGCGGGCGGCGCCTGGTCGGCCGGGGCGGTCTGACGGCCTCGGCCGACCAGCGGCCCGCGGCTGTGGGGCGACTACTGAATACCGACCAAAGCTTTCGGCGCCCAAATTCAGCCTGAAATGAGGCAAGAATAAAGGGATGTTGAAAAGCGCAACAGATCATGTCGACTGTCGTATCGACTTGCGGCATCCAGGTTAGGCCTCTGAAAAGTATCGGAGAGAGGCTTTCTTAAATTCCGTGATGCTTTCCAACAATCGCCAGTCTTCCGGCCGGCAAATGGCGGTCGCTTCTTTTGCCCGGTCGAGTAATTGGTCTTTGCTTTCAGCATGAATCATCGCGTAAAGATTGAAGGGCCAGCCGGGAAAAGCGCGCCGTTGGTAACAATGTGAAACGTATTCCAGTTCGGCCAATTGCTCGCCGCATTCCTGGATACGCTTAGCCTCAACCTGATAGACGGCCATGGCGTTGGCCGTATAACCTGATTTTTGATGCCGCAATATTACGCCTAACCTTCGTATAATTCCTTGAGTCTGTAATGTTTTAATTATTTCTAACAG
Source organism: Candidatus Adiutrix sp. (assembly GCA_031273445.1). GTDB lineage: Bacteria > Desulfobacterota > Desulfarculia > Adiutricales > Adiutricaceae > Adiutrix. The sequence goes on from JAISRV010000087.1 coordinate 10,679, forward strand.
TTTGTTTTCGTCAAGTCCAAGTTGAGCGGCCAAGTCAGCATAGGGGGTGAACGAATATCCCAAATCGCCGCTCAACAAGAATACGATTTTCTTTTCTACGCCATTCACATTGTCGCCTCATTTCCGGGTTATGAATAGACATGCACACTGCCGGACGCCGACGGCAGAAATGACGTTCCAAGCCAAGTGATCATGAGCAGAACGAAAGCCAGCGGCAACATAAGCAGGGTGATTTTACGATTAGCCTCCCTAAGCCGCAGATGGATATATATTAAATAGGCGGCGGCAGTGATGAAAGCCCACGTCTCTTTAGGGTCCCATGACCAATAGTGGCCCCAGGCCTCTTTGGCCCAGGCCGCGCCGGTAATAAGACCCAGCATAAGAAAACCCAGACCTATGTAGATAATATTGTCCAGGAAGGCATATAAATTGAAATCAGGCTTTCCGCTGTTGATTTTTTTTAACTGGATGAGGCTGGCGATAGTCCCTACAGCCAAAATAGAATAAGACAACATATAGGCCGTGACATGTGGAACAAAATAATAACTTTGCAAAGCCGGCATCAAAGCAATGGAATGCATCTCCGGTTTCAGCATGTTGATGATCGCGAAGACGCTGGCCAGCAGGCTGGAAAAAACCAGAAGCCAGGAGTATTTCCAGCGCTTGTAGGCTAAAAAACCAGCCGCGGACAAGAAAAAGGAATGCCAAAGCCGCGTCTCCCCCATGGTTCGCATGGGAGGCCGCTGTACGCCGATCCAGAATCCGACGATGAAGACGGCGAATATCAGAATGCCGCCGATCATGAACATATCAGCCAATTTGTTCTTCCGGCGCATGACCATCAGGGAGGCTAGAAACCATAAAATTATGGCCGGAGGCGCCAGCCAATTAAAATGCGCCCAGGTCATTCAATTTTTCCCCTTCCAGGCTTACCTTGAACAATCAGCCCCAACGCTCCCAGAGCCCATAAGATAAGGCCGGCGTATACCGGATATAACCAGGGATCATAGATCAATTCAAAACTGCTGTAAGTCGACATGCGTCCGGCGCGGTTGTCATAGCCATATTGATAAATCAGCCAATCGCCAACCCGCAAAGGGCTGTTGACCTCCACTTCGGCTTCCGTTTCCTGCCCGCTTTGAGCAAACACCTTGATTTTAGAAACGAACCGTTTGGCTTCGGCCTGGGCCATCACTAAAGCGAATTTATCGTCCAAAAATAACGTGGATGGCGGCAACAAGCTGTTTCCCGGCGAGAGCCAGCCCAGGCGGATTATTTTGGAATGATGGTTTTGGGCGATAACCTGGACCGCCTGAGTTGAAGCCGGCATATTGGAATATTGATAGGCTCCGGCGCCGGCCGGCACGGCCTGATAATGGTAATCCAGAATTTGGATGTCCCAGTCCAAGAGACTGGTTTTGGATTTTTCCGGATCAAACTGATATAGTTCAGGCCGCCCCGGTGGTTGGGCCGCCCCGGTTTTGCGGTCAATGATCGCCAATCTGGCCGGATATTCCTCCATGATGAAATCATCCAGCCTGATGGCCAGAGGAAGTTCCATAACCTGACGATCATCGGAATGGACCCGCCATTCCATCTGACCTTCCTGCACATACATGACATGCCTCCGCATGTCGGCCGCGCCGAGCCCGGCCGCGGCCAAGACCAGCCAAAGGCCGACATGATTTAATAGAAATACCAAGTCGCCTTTTCGGCGCTCTTTGACGCGCCGGGCTACGGTCATGGCCAGCGACATCAAAGTCGCCAGATATATAATGATAAATGGCCATGATGAAGTAACCTGCGCAAACCCGAGCCTGGCCCATAAATCCGCATTTTGAGGCAAACTGGTCATTTGCGGGGTCAGTCCCATGATTAAACTGAAAATCAACAAAAACACCATTAGTGATGCCGCCAGGTGAATTCCTGACAGCCGCTTCGCCAGCTCGTTGTTTTTCGCCGATAAACTTAAAACGGACAGAATTAGCATCAGAGCGCCGACAATGTAATTGACCGGCCTGTGCAGGAAATAAAAATTGAAGGGGCCATAAAGCAGTTGAAGCAGAAAACCGCCGAAGACCATGGCCGCAACTGTGAACATACTAGCGCGATAACCCCAGGGCGAACCCCAGATAAATTTTTTTTCTTCCATATTGCTTTCATAAAAAAAGCGCCCGAAACCATTTTGATTCACAGGCGCTTGATTGGATCAAAAAACCAAGCCAGTTGGAGAATAATCAAATCCGGCCATTATCTTTAGCGGCTTGCAGCCATTGGGGGACAACCGTTTTCATGAATTCGGCCTTCTGAGTCTTCAGCGTGGCCATATCCAGCCCGATATAGGCCTGGGCCTTTTCCTTGGTGGAAAGGTCAGGCATTTCCACGGCGCTGACTCCATGCGCATACAGCACATCTTTCAGAGCCAACTGAGCCTGGAGAGCCATATCCAAGCCATGGGAAAGAACACGCTGGGTTTCAATGGGGGCATGGAACGAAGCGCCATGAGAGGCCACGCCGAAATCCCAACGCCATTGAGAAGCCCTGATCAGCTTTCTGGCCCGGGTCAATTCTTCGTCTGTCGCGCCGTTTTCCATGGCGGTTTTCACCATAATATGCGCTTTGGCCAGTTCAGGCTCCAAGCGGTTCCTGATTTCCAAAATTTTATCCTGACGCTCATAGACGTAGTTGCGCAGATTTTCCACGCTGTCGCGGTGACAGGTTTGACAGGTGTTTTCTATATTTTTTAAAGGACTCATCAAATGATGATCGGAAAATTTAAGGCCGCCTTCGGAAATGTAAGGCATGTGACAATCGGCGCAGGACAGCCCTCTTTGGCCGTGAGCGCCCAACAGAAATATTTCATAGTCCGGGTGCTGAGCCTTAATCATGGGGGTTTTGCTCAAAGCATGGCTCCAATCAGAATATTCGATATTATCATAATAATTTTCCATGGCTTCCAGGGTCATGCCGTCATCCCAAGGAAAGGTCAGATATTTGCCGTCGCCCTTGAAATAGTATTCGACATGACATTGGGCGCAAACCAAGCTCCTCATCTCCTGATTCGTAGCCTCTCTGATGTCGCGGCCTTGACGCTGGAAGGCTTCGACCAGGGCCGGCCTGGTTATGGTCAACTTCATGGTGACGGGATCGTGGCAGTCAGCGCAGCCGATTGAGTTGACTATTTCCGCACCCAAGGAACTCCAGGGCGCCTTATAATAATTTTCCACGCCGATTTCCTGCATCACCCGGGGCACGTCCGGGCCTTTGCAAGTCCAGCAGGTGCCGGGCTGCAAATCCTTTTGCCCATCTATGCCCGGAGAACCGACCCTGAGAGTGGCGCGCATGTCTTCAATAGTATGCCAGTGGCCCCTGGGAGCCGAATAATCGCGAGAAAAAGCATAGCCGGCCCACAAAATAACCATATCGGGCCTATGGGCCAGAGCATCGTCAGGCGCATTGCCTAAATGCTTGCTTCGGAAATCCATTTCCTTGGTTTGCTTCCAGGTTTCATATTCCCGGGGATAGTTCAGCCCCCACTGCTCGCTAATAGGCTGAATGCCGGTGATCTCAACCTTTTTGTTGTTGTAAATAGAGGCCACTTCCGCTCGGCGTACGGTAATGGTCGCGGCTATAAGACCCAGCAGCACGACGCCAACCGCGACTCCGCCAAAAATAACCAGCCCCATGATGAATGGCCCGTACTTTGATGAATAAAGCATCCTCATAGTGCATCTCCAAAATTATTTGAGCATGTTATTGAGCCAGTCCGGAACCGGGGAAGCCGGAAATGGAACGATGGCGCCAGGAGCAGAAGCCAGATTGCTGATGTTGGTGTGAGGGATCTGCGTATGGCAATCCCAGCAGGCTTTGGCTTCGCCTTTAAGCGCCTGCTTATAATCAACATCCATTTTGACGAATTCGGTGGTCAAAGGAGAATGACATCGAATGCAGTTGTCCATAATGACCGCACTGCTGGCCTCCCTGGCCCGGATGACCTGCGGTTCCGCTCCGATGGTGAAAACCGCGGCATGATAAAGTCCATCAATCGCTTTGAACGCATATTGATTTACAACATTGTCTTGAGGCACATGACAATCGTTGCAGGTCGTCCAGGCGGCATGAGAACTTTTTCCCCACGCTTGATAGTATGAACCCATGACATGACAATTAACGCAAACCGCCGGATTGTCGGACACATAAGACCAGGCTCTTGAAATATAAATAGTGTATGCTCCGAGCCCGACAACTAGGCCGGATAAGGCGCATATGCACCATAACCATTTATATTGTTTGTATATTTCGCCAAAAGACTTCATAGCGTCCGACCCCTGCTCTCTGAACGGAGGAGTTTGGTAGATACATCACTATATTCGCAGGGTATCACAATCGTCTATTTAAAGTATTTGACCCAGGTCAAATATTGGCTCGATTCGACATCTTTGATCTAAATCAATTGAGGTTTGATCTTTTGTGCTATACTTAATGCTTAAGCCAAATTTTATTGATAAAAGGTTATTATGATAGGCATATCAAAATTATATTGCGGCACAGCGGAGCCTTCTGATGTATTGCGTTATGGGCGCCAGTCCGGCAAGTTGCCCAGCCGCCTGCTTCAATTTTCCGAGGATAAAAAACCGGTGGTGGTTTGGAATATGACCAAGGCCTGTAATCTGACCTGCGCCCATTGCTATGCCTCCGCCGCCGGAGGGCCGGCCCAGGATGAATTAAATCTGGCTGAAGCCGAAAAATTGGTGGATCACCTGGCTGAGTATGGCGCTCCGGTCATTCTTTTTTCAGGAGGGGAACCGTTATTGCACCCTCATCTGACGCATCTGGTTCGCAGAGCTGTCAGCCGAGGTTGCCGGGCGGTGGTGTCGACCAATGGAATGCTTTTATCTGAAGAGCGCTCGAAGCGCTTATTCGACGCCGGGGCGGCTTATATAGGAATAAGCCTTGACGGATTGAGCGGCACTCATGATCGTTTCCGGCGTTGCGAAGGAGCTTTCGTCACGGTGATGAACTCGATCGAGACCGCCCGAAAAACAGGCCTGAAGGTGGGCCTGCGATTGACCATGACTCGGGCCAACCTGGCTGAACTGCCCGATATCTTTTGCTTGCTGGAAAAGGAAAATTTGCCAAGAATCTGTTTTTATCATTTGGTCAATGCCGGGCGAGGCCAAGACCTGGAAGCCATGGTTCCCGATCATGATGAAACCAGGCGAGCCCTTGATTTGATCATTTCGGAAACAAAACGGCTTCACGACCAAGGCCTTAAGATTGAAGCGCTGACTGTCGACAATCATGCCGACGGCCCATATTTGTACCTGAAAATGAAAGCCGAAGGACGGCGGATTGAAGCGGAAAAGGTTATGTCGTTATTGAAACTGAATGGCGGAAACAACTCCGGGAAGGCAATAGCCGCCATATCCTGGAATGGCGACGTGCATCCGGATCAGTTTTGGCGAACTAAAAAGCTCGGTTCCATCCGGAACCGGGATTTTGCGGAAATTTGGCATGATAAAACCAATAAATTTCTGATGGCTCTCAAAAATAAGAAAGATTACGTTGAAGGACGCTGCCGCTCTTGCGCCTTCCTTGATGTTTGCGGGGGCGGGCTTCGCGCCAGGGCTGAAGAGGCGGGCTCGCTTTGGGGACCAGATCCGGCTTGTTACCTGAGTGATGCTGAAATAGGGCTGGAAATTGGTCAAATTGCGCCCGATAAAGGCGCCCTGAACGGACCGGTATATGTTGGACAAGATTGACCGCTTGATCCTTGATCATATTCAGAACGGATTCCCGGTGGAAATTCGACCCTATGATGCGGTCGCTTCGGAGCTGAACCAAAACTGGGGGCTGACGCTCAGCGGACTGGAAGTATGGGAAAGAGTGCTCCGACTGAGGAAAAACGGCTGCATCCGTCGCTTGGGCGCGGTGTTTAATGCCGATAGATTAGGCTATAAATCGACCCTGTGCGCGGCTAAAGCGCCGCAATCACAAATATCTGAATTTGCCGAAATGGTTAACGCCTACCCTCAAGTGACCCATAATTATCTCAGATCGGATGATTTAAACGTCTGGTTTACCTTCAGCTCAGACCGCGGCTCCGCCTTAAAAGAATTCATCACATGCCTCAAAACAAACAGCGGAATTGAAGACATTTTTGAAATGGAGGCTGTGCGGCGTTTTAAAGTGAGAGCGGTCTTCAAGCTCCGGAAAGACTGACGGCATATTTTCTAGCTTGACTTCTACCGCAATACCCAAGCATTATAAATCCAGGCAAGTTATTTTTAGTCAGAGGGAAGAGTAATGCGGATAGATGCACAGGAGTGTCGAAAGTTACAAAACGTCCCTCTGTTCAGGGGCATCAAAGCGGAAGAATTCGGCTCTCTGTTTGACTGTGCTGGCGCAATAAAAAAAAGCTATAAGAAAGGCGAATTCATCTTTCTGAACGGCAGTATGACGGATTCCATCGGCATTGTGCTTACCGGGCGGGCGCAGATTATTACGGAAGATATTTTCGGGAACCGTGCGATCATAAATGATCTTGGGCCGCAAGGCGTTTTTGGGGAATCTTTTGTGTGCGGAGGCAGCTTTGCCCTCACCGTGTCGGTGCGGGCGGCTCTGGGCAGTGAGGTGCTGTTTCTGCCCTTCGCTCGAATTATGCGTATCTGCCGCAACGCTTGCGGCTTCCATAACACCCTCATAAAAAATATGGTGGAGATGATGGCCCGCAAAAACCTCCAACTGATGGAAAAGTTGGAGGTGACCACTAAGCATTCCCTGCGGGAAAAAATACTGACCTACCTCTCACAATTGGCGCGACAGCAAGACTCCGTCACGGTCACGTCTCCATTGGGGCGAGTGGATTTGGCCGATTTCTTGGGCGCCGATCGCAGCGCCCTGACGCGGGAGTTGAACCGCATGAGGGATGTAGGCCTGATTGCCTTTGATAAGAACACCTACACGCTAATGGACGTGAATTTCTCATAAGCCCTCAACCATCCCTTTCAGCTCTGTCGACGCTCCGCGCCGCACCTTTGCTCTTTCATACAGACTGAAAATCGCCTCCAAAAACTCTCAGACTCTCTTCACGGCTTCCTCATGAAATATCCGGGCTAATAATATGACAGGCGACATTTGTCGCCTCGCCAAATACATGAGTGCGGTATTCTGTCTTCAGACTGTGACCGGCATCAACGGCGGCAGCACTGTCGCCGCCGGCTTTGGGCACGGCACAGTGCTGGGTGCGGCTGAAAAGGTTATTGAGGCGGCGGTTATTTTACCCAGTCTAATGAGCGACTATATAACCGTGGACGGGTGATTTATGGATTTGTCGTCTTCGATTAAAAATAATCATTTTTTCGGTTCGCTTAAACAAGAGGCCATATCTAGCCTGGCTTCCGCCGCAATGCTTAGGCATTATAAATTCGGTCAAATTATTTTTAGTAATGGTGATACAGGCGAAGGCTTATATTTAGTCGCCGATGGTCAGGTCAAGATTTATTTAGAATCAAGCGAAGGGAAAGAGCTTCTTCTATATTTACTTGGATCAAGCGACATTTTTGGGGAGACGACCGTTTTTTTAAATAAGGATCATGGGCATCATTTAAGCGCGCAAGCGGCATCTGAGGCCGCAATTATTTTTTTCAAGCGTAAGGAATTGCATCAGCAGATGACTATATATCCGGAAATCGCTTTCGGATTATTGGCCGCACAAGCCCACCGTATGGCCAGTTTGACATTTTTGCTTGAGTCGCTGATAATGAAAGAAGTTCCCGCCAGATTAGCCGCTTTTATTCTAAATGGCGCAAATAAAGACGGCCTGGTCAGACTGCATTTTTCCAAAGGTCAATTAGCCGCCACTTTGGGCGTTTCTCCCGAAACACTTTCCAGAGCCATCGGGCGTTTTAAAAAAGCCGGAATAATTGATGAAAAGAGGCCTTACATTGTTATCCTTGATCGGGAACAATTGATTCGCCTGGCGCACGGCATGCCAACCCCCGTCAATTGAAATCATCATTTATCAGAAGGCGGACAACCTCGAATGGGGCGGGACGGACGCCGCGGCTAATGCTTAAAAGCCCGCTGGCCGGTGAAAACCATGGCCGCCGGGGGCACGGCTTCGTTTACGGCCTCGATGCTTTCCCAGTCGCGCAGGGAGCCGCCGGGATGGGCGATAGCCGATACGCCTTCACGCAGGGCCGCGTCAACGCCGTCGCGGAAGGGGAAAAAGGCGTCTGAAATCATGACCGCGCCCTCAAGCCCGCCCCGGGCCGCGCGCGTCTCTTCGTCAATGGCCTGTATAAGGGCTTGCTGCGCCTGGCCCCGCTCCGCTTCCAGAAGCAGTTCCTTGTAGGATTTTCCGTGGCGCTTGAAACACACGCGCTCTGAATAATTACGATAGGCCTTGAAAACAGCCGTCTCCACTATGCCCACCCGATCCTGGCCGCCGGCCCCGATAGAGACCGTGGCCCCGTTTTTCACAAACAGGACTGAATTGGAGGTCACCCCCTGCTCCACGGCCCAGCCGAAGACCAGGTCCGTCAATTCCCTGGCCGTGGGTTTTCTTTGCGGCGCGTAAACCACGCCCTTTCTTTCGGCCCTGGCCGGCTGAAAATCGCGGGGGCTCAAGATCACGTTCCTGGAGGACTGCTGCAGGATAAGACCGCCGTCCATCAGGCTTTTGACGTCCAAAAAACGAAAGTCCGAATAATCCTTCAGTTTGTCGATATTCTTTATTTTAAAAATGCGCAAATCCTTCTTGCGGCCAAGTATTTCCAGGGCGCCTTCCTCAAAGTCCGGGGCGGCCGCCACTTCCAGATACCGGCCGTTCATCAGCCTGGCCGTGGCCCGGTCGATCGGGCGGTTGACCACCGCCGCTCCGCCGAAGGCCGCCACCCGGTCGGCCTCCCAGGCTTTCTCGAAGGCGCCCTTAACCGTGCGGGAGACCGCGGCGCCGGAGGGATTGTTATGTTTGACTATGACGGCGGCCGGTTTTTCCTGCAAATAACGCAGAATCCCCAAAGCCGCGTCCACGTCCGTCAGATTGGTCTTGGACGGATGCTTGCCGCAGCCGTACATCATGTTGGAAGCCGGGTCGCCCTCGGCCAGAGCCGAGACCAGGGCTTCTTCGGGGCCGACGTATTTGATCCCGGCCAGGGCGAGACGGCCGTTGACCAGGCGATAGAGAGCCGCCTCCTGCCCCGGATTTTCCCCGTAGCGCAGCCCGCTTTCCACGAACCCGCCTTCATCCTGTTTGATTTTATAAACCTGTTTGTGATAAATGAGAGTTGTCTGGCCGATGTTGAGGCTGATTTCAGCGGGGAAGTGATCCCGCATGACCTGACGGTACTGCTGGCGGCTCATGGCCAATCCTTTCCGCGCCTTCGCGCGCTTGCGCCGTTTGGTATTAAACGGCCCGTCCGCAAAAAACCGACGCTTCCATAAAGGCGTCATTTTAACAAATGCCCCTTCATTTAGGAAAGAAAAAAATGCCTCATCATACGGCGCGGCCGCCCGTCAAGTTGGCGGTGGAAAAACTGGCCGCCGGCGGCGAAGGCCTGGCCAGGCTGAACGGCGAAATTATTCTGACGCCCCGGGCTCTACCCGGGGAATTGGTTTCAGCCGTTATCGGCCCGGCCCGTAAAGGCGTCAGAAGAGCCGACGTGGAAAAAATCATCTTGCCCTCGCCGCTGCGCACGAATCCGGATTGCCCTTTAGCCGCCTCCGGCCGCTGCGACGGCTGCGACTTCATTCACGTGCGGCCAGAGGCGGCTTTGAAGCTTAAAAGCGAGGCGGCGCTGGGGAGACTGGCCGAGACTTACGGCCTGGAAACCAAGCTGATCGAGTCGCCTCTGGCCGCGCATTACCGCCATCGCCTGACTCTTCATCTGGGCCTGGCCGACGGCGGGTTAACCGCGGGCTTTTTCGACCAGCGGCGTCAGGCGGCGGAATTCGCTGACTGCCGCCTGGCCGCGCCGGCTTTAAACCGGGCCGCGGAGGCGCTGCGCCTCTGGGCCGCTCAATTGCCTCAGGCCATGGCCGGCCCGGAGATACATCTGGCCCTGGGCGACGACGGGGCCGGACTGTTGGCGGTCTTCCGCCCTTCGCCCGGCCGGCCGGCCGGCGCCGCGGGGCGAAGCGGCCGGAACCGGGCAGCCGCGGAACCCGCCCTACCCCACGGCTTGGCCCGGGAGGCGGAAAAACTGCCCGCCATATTGGCCGCGCACGGTTTTGAGGCCTTCGGCGTCTTCATCCAGACGCGCCGCCACGCCGCCCCCCGGCCTCTCGCTTTAACCGGGCAGCCGGGCGCGGAGAACGGAAGGCCTCTTGAGGGCAACTCGTCCCTCAAACTGATCCGGGCCGCGGCCTGGCCGGAATTGGGCCTGACGCTGCGGGCCGGCCCCGGGGTCTTCACCCAGGTCAACCCGGCCGTAAACAAGCTGATGGTGGAGCTGATCCTGGAACTGGCCGCGCCCCTCGCGTCGGCCAGAGCCCCGTCAACGCCGGCCAGAACCCGGTCAAGACCGGCCAGGGCCCTTGATCTCTACTGCGGGTTGGGCAACATTTCGCTGCCCCTGGCTAAAAAAGGCTTCGCGGTTACGGGCGTGGAGAGCTCGGCCGATAGCCTGGCCGCCGCCCGCCTGAACGCCGAAGGCGGCGCCGCGTTTATGCGGGGCGACGGCGCGGCCCTGGCCGCCGCCCTGGTCAAGCAGGGCCAGAGCTTTGACCTGATCGTGCTTGATCCGCCTCGGGCCGGGGCCAGAGACCTGGCCCCGCATCTGGCGGCCATGAAGCCTGAGCTGATCGTCTATGTAGCCTGCCGTCCGGCGGCGCTGGCGCGCGACCTGCCCGCCTTCGTCTCCCTAGGCTATCGCCCGATCAGCCTGACTGCCCTGGACATGTTTCCGCGCACCAGCCATTTTGAAACAGTCGCCGCGCTCGTTCGGGCTTGACCGCCGCGTTCGGCTTAGAACGCGCTACGGCCTTGAGCCCTGGCCACGTTTACAGGGCGCTAAGGCTGTGTAAGCGAGTCCTCCTTCCGCTCACACGCTCTCTGGAACAAGGGGGCAAAGACCGGGCGAAACAGTTCCGCGGCATAATTGGTAAGATGGTTGTCGTCAAGATAGAATGAACTCCCGGCGTCGCCCGGGGCGCACCAACCATCGGGGCAGATGATGCCGCCGACTTTTAAAATGCGCACAGGCCCGCCCGCCAAGCCGTCCAGCATCTCCGCCGCTTCACTGTTCCTGTTTTCATAATAGATTCGCCCATAGCCCATCTCCGCGGCCGAACGCCCCTTAAGGGCGGCCCGGCTGAGCATATTGACCACATTCGTTTCAAATTCAGGCACGCTTTCCACGAACCAGACCTCAGCCCCGGCTGCGGCAATGGCTTCAAAGGTGTCCTGAAGGCGGCGGGCGAACCCTTCCAGCTCCCGCCGGCGCGCCGCCGTGGCGGGCCCGCCGTCCGGACGCTTTCCGTCATCGAGAACGGGCCGGCCGAAAATATGAGTGTAACGAATGGCGATGACGACGTTTTTGACCTTATTTTTCCTGATCAGCTCCATTACGGCGCGCCGAAAGCCATTGCAGTTCCAGCCGCCGCCCGCCTCGGCGCCGTCTTCAAACAGCGGCCAGCAGCCGGAAGGGTCAAGGGCCAGGCCGCCGACCTGATTCTCTTCGGCCAGCCGGTCAAAAGCCGCCCGCCACATCCGCGCATGACTGTCGCCCCAGAGCAGAAAAAACGGAGGGCCGCCTTGGGGGCCCACCGGCCAGGCTTTGACCGTATAGCCGACGCCGTCCACAGAGCCATCGAAATACGGCGCGGCCGGAGCGGAACGATAACTGTCCTCCGCGGCGGCGGCGTAAAGACGGGCCGCCGGCGGGAGGCGGCCGGGAAAACCGTCGGCCGTGCGGACGACGCGGCCGGCGGCCGCCAGAACGACGAGGCCCGCGGCCGCGGCGATAAAAACGGCGCGGCGGCTTCTGAAGATTTCCCGCCGCCGCACCGGGTTTTCCACGAAACGCCAGGAGAGCCAGGCCAGAATAAAGGCGGCGGCCAGAGCGGCGGCGGTCTGGCCGGCGGAAAGGGGGGCGTCGGCGGCATAGCGGGGCATGACCAATAAAGGCCAATGCCACAGATAAAGAGAGTAGGAAATTTTGCCCAGGCCGGCGAAGGGGGCGCTGGCCAGAATCCGGCCCGCCAGGCTTGACGAAGCGCCGCCGTGATGGGCCAGAATGATCAGAACCGCGCCCAGGGTCGGCGGCAGGGCGGCCAGACCCGGAAAAGGGGTGGTTTCTTCATAAAGGCAGATGGGCGCGAGCATGGCCGCCAGCCCTAAAAAGGCGAACGCGGACGGAAAACGCCCGGTCAGCCTCAGCGCGGGGTGGCCGGCCCTGCGGGACCAGACGGCCGTCAGAGAGCCGGCCAGAAGCTCCCAGGCCCGGGCGTGAAGCCAGTAAAAGGCCATGTCCGGCTGATATTCGACCTGAACGGCGCTGACCAGAAGAGACAAGAAAAAAGACAGGAGCAGAAAAAGCGGCAGTCTGGCCTTGGCCCGGCCATAGAGAAACCGCAGAAAAAGCGGGAACAGAATATAGAACTGCTCCTCCACGGATAGCGACCAGGTGTGCAGAAGAGGTTTGGCGAATGAGGCGGCGTCGAAATATCCGGACTGCTTCCAGAAAAAAATATTGGCCCAGAAAGCGGCCATGGCCGCCAAAGAGCGGCCGTAATTCTTGAAGTCGAAAGGCAATAGATACAGCCAGGCCAGAGCGGCGACCACGGCCGACATGACGAACAGCGGCGGCAGAATGCGGCGCAGGCGGTGTTCGTAAAAATTCTTCAAACTGAAAAGACCCGCCTCCAGGTCGTCCAGAAGAATGCCGGTGATCAAAAAACCGGAAATGACGAAAAAGACATCGACCCCGACAAAGCCGCCGGAACAGAAACTGAAGCCGGCATGATACAGGAGCAC
>JAISRV010000324.1 GCA_031273445.1 Candidatus Adiutrix sp.
ATTTCGCTCAGCGCGGACAGCTCTATGGGCTTGGAGATATAATCATTGAAGCCGTTTTCCAGAAACATCTCCCGCATCCCGGACATCGCGTTCGCGGTGAGCGCGATTATGGGAACCTCCTTGAAATATGTCCCTTCCAGCGCCCTGACGGCGCGCGTCGTCTCTATTCCGTCCATCCCCGGCATCATGTGATCCATCAGGATAAAGTCGTAGCGCTTTTCCTGAATCAGCCGAACGGCCTCTTCCCCGCTCCGGCACGAATCGACTTTCACTTGATACGGCGACAGAAGGCCCTCCGCGACAGCGATGTTCATGGCTATGTCGTCCACGACCAGAACGCGCGCGGCGGGAGCGACGAAGCCCGCGCCGGGCGCCTCCTGAGCTCCGCGGGCGCTCTCCGTCAGGGCGCCCATCGGCCTGGGATCGGTAAAAGACTGCGTTATCGTGGCGACAAAAACCGAGCCCCGGCCATACTCGCTCTTGACCTCGACCTCTCCGCCCATGGCCTGGCACAGTCTCATAGTGATCGACAACCCCAAGCCGGCGCCCTCGACGTTCTGGTTCCGGATGAGGTCGAGACGGGTGAATTCACTGAAAAGTTTGGGGATATCCTCGCTTTTGACGCCCAGGCCGCTGTCTTCGACGACAAAGGTCAATTTCACCTTGCCGTCGCCTAAGCCGGCGCTAGAGGCCGATAATTTGACGAAACCCTCTTGGGTGTACTTCACGGCATTTGAAAGCAGATTCAACAAAATTTGCCGGACTCGCGCTTCGTCGCCGATAAGGATGCCCGGAAAATCGGGGCTTATGTCCGTTTTCAGCTCAACGGGCTTGTCCGCGAGGCGAACCCGGATGATGTTCAACACGTCGTTCACAAGGGCAGCCGTTTCATACGGGGCGGAGGCGATCTCCAGGCTCCCGGCTTCTATTTTCGAAAAATCAAGTATTTCGTTGATGACGGTCAGCAAATTAACGCCGGCCCGTCTGATGCTCTCTATGCATTCCAGCGCTTCGGGCCGCCCGTAATCCCGCGCCGCCAATTCGCTCATGCCGATGATCGCATTCATGGGCGTGCGTATCTCGTGGCTCATGCGGGCGAGAAACATGCTTTTAGACTCGGAGGCGGCCTTCATCTCCTCGTTCAGCCGGGTGAGGATAAGATTTTGTCTGGTGACGGCCTTAAGCAAGACTATGTAGAAAACAAAAGCGATCGCGATGAAAAACACGGCCAGAGAAACTTGCTGCAATATTCGGGAACGGATCGCCTTATATACGCTTTCCGCCTCAAAATCGCAGCCGATTACGCCCACCGCCTCCCCGGCGGAGTTGAGGATAGGCATATAGGCCGATATCCCCCAGCCCCAGGTCGAGTGAAAATTCATGGCCCCGGACTGGGGCTTTTTCGTCTCGTAAGTCAGAAGGTAGGCCGCCTCATATTCCCGGATATCCTCCAGGGCGCCGAGAGGAGAAAAATCCTCCTCTTCAGGGTTTCCTCCGTCGATGATGAATCTGTGCACGGTCCCCTCATAGGGCGCCATCGTATACAAGTAAAGACACTGGAACTCCTCCTTAAGCGCCAGCAGCTTCAGCCTGGTTTCCTCGTAAAACGGGTCGGCGGGATCAAGGGTCTCGCTGAGCCGTTCGAAAGCGTCGCCGTCTACAAAGGCGGCGGCGCGTCTTACGATCGGTTGGCCCAGGCGCTCGGCGGTGAGGGCGGCCGTTTCTTTATACTGCTGTATCAAAGAGGAGATGATCACCGAAAACACGGCCAGCACAAAGATAACGAAAAAGAGAGTAAACCAGGCGCGTATGTTCGTCATTTTTCCCGTCCCGACGGCGTCGCAAACCGATCCGCAATCCGCTCGAACACGTCGACCAAGACCGGGTCGAAGCGAGTTCCCTTCCCCTCCAATACGACGCGCGCCGTTTCCTTATGTGAATATGTTTATTAGGCGAGCCAATAAACGGCAAGCCTGCCCGATAAACCGATTTGCAGCCTTTGGCTTAATGGCCGACAAATTGTCCAACAATTTATTATACCTGAAGGGACAGCTCTTGCAACTAAATTTTGGCTCAGGCACGGCGGCAATTCTAAATGTAAATGCTCGGCTTGGCTGGTTGGGTCGCAGCTGGGCAAAAATGTGATTTTTGCTTGGCGAGCGCCTTTTAATGTAAATGCTCGGCTTGGCTGGTTGGGTCACAGCTGGGCAAAAATGTGATTTTTGCTTGGCGAGCGCCTTTTAGGCGCGTCAACTGATTCCCGCTTGCCGCTTTGATCTTCTATTGCTATAATAATTCTTTAAAATTCCTCTTTATGAAAGGTGCGACGATGAAAAACGTCATGGCGTTGATTATGGCCGGAGGCAAAGGCGAAAGGCTCATGCCTCTGACCGCGGCCCGCTCCAAGCCCGCCATCCCCTTCGGCGGGCTGTATCTGTTGATCGACATAACCCTTTCCAACTGCATCAATTCAGAGGTCTATAAAATCCTGGTTCTGCCCCAGTATAAAAGCCAGACCCTCATACAGCACCTGGAGACGGGCTGGAATATCTTCAGCGCCGCCCTCGGCCATTTTCTGCGCATCGTGCCGCCGCAGATGATGCGCGGCGACAAGTGGTACCAGGGCACGGCCGACTCCATCCGCCAGAACCTGGAAATGATCGAGCGCGAAAAGCCCGCCAACCTCCTGATCCTTTCCGGCGACCATGTTTATAAGATGAATTACGCCCTGTTTAAGGAACACCACGAAAAATCAGGCGCCGACGTCACCATAGCCGTCATCGAAACGGCCCGGGCCCAGGCCGGCGAATATGGGGTGCTGGAGGTCGACGGCCAGTATAACGTCACCGGCTTTCAGGAAAAGCCGGACAACCCCGCCTCCATTCCCGGCGACCCCGCCCACAGCCTGGTTTCCATGGGCATTTACATGTTCAAGGCCGAAGTGCTGCTGGACCTTTTAAAGCGCGACGACAAGCCCGATTTCGGCAAGGACATTCTGCCCAGCATTTTGAAAACCCATAAAATAAAAGCCTACCCCTATCGCCGCGAAAACAGGATCGAAGACGTGGTCTTCTTCACCGACAAAGGCGGCAGCCGCGCGGAACTGCCGATGGAGGTCACCCCCGACTCCGGCTACTGGCGCGACGTCGGCAGCCTCGACGCCTTCTGGAACGCCAACATGGACCTCTGCGGCCTGACGCCCTTCTTCAACCTCTACGGCGTTCTGTGGCCCATGCGCACCCTGCAGCGCCAGTTTCCCCCGGTCAAGACCCTTTCGGTGCAGCAGGAAGACGGGACCTACCTTCAGGGCCAGGCCCTCGACTCCATGGTGGCCCACGGCAGCGTCATCGGCGGCGGCACGGTGCGCAACAGCATCCTCTCCTACAACGTCTCCGTTCACCGCGGGGCTCAGGTCGACGAATCGGTGGTCATGGAAAACGTGGACATCGGGCGCTTCTGCAAAATTAAAAAAGCCATCATCGCCGACGGGGCCAAAATACCGGCCGGCACGGAAATAGGCTATAACCCCAAAGAAGACCGTAAACGCCATCACGTGACCTCCCGGGGCATCACTGTGGTCACCCGCGAAGATTTTGGCCCGGCCTGATGAATCAACAAATGAAAAAAATAGCGCCTTCCATCCTGGCGGCCGATTTCACCCGCCTGGGCGAACAGATGAAAGCCATGGAGGCGGCCGGGGCCGACTATCATCACCTGGACATGATGGACGCCCACTTCGTGCCCAACCTCACCTTCGGCCCCCTGGCGGCGGCGGCGGCCAAACGCGTCGCCTCCATTCCGCTGGACGTCCATCTGATGCTCGACGATCCCCTGACCTACGGCCCTCAGTGCGCCCGCCTGGGCGCCGATATCGTCACCTTTCACTATGAGGCCACCCCGCATGTGCACAGCGTTCTGACGCGCATCCGCGAAGCCGGGGCCAAAAGCGGCCTCTCGCTGACCCCTTCCACGCCGGTTGAGGTGCTGGGCCCGACGCTGAACTACGTGGACCTGGTGCTCATCATGAGCGTCAACCCCGGTTTCGGCGGGCAGGATTTCATCCCCGAATCCATAGACAAGGTGGCGCGGCTGCGGAAATTTCTGGATGAAAACAGCGGCCGCCGAATACTCGTCGAAGTCGACGGCGGCGTCACCGACAAGAACGCCGCCGCCCTTTTCGCGGCCGGGGCCGACATCCTGGTCAGCGGCTCCTACCTCTACGGCGCGGCCGACTACGCCGCCGCCATAGCCGCCCTGAAAGGCGGCGTTTAAAATTTGGAGCGAACCATGACGGCCCCCTTGACCATGCCGTCGCCTTCAGGCGCCGCCCTGCCTTTCATCACGCCCGCCCTGCCCGGCCTGGGCGGGTTCCTCAAAGAGGAGCCGGGCTGTTTCGTCGTGGAAGAGATGCCGCTTTACCCGCCCTCAGGCGAAGGGCCGCACCTTTACCTGACCCTGCGCCGGGCCGGGCTGACCACCAGACAGATGGCGGAGGATCTGTCGCGGCGCTACAATGTGCCGGCCGGCGAAATAGGCTACGCCGGCCTTAAGGACAAGTGGGCCAGGGTCACCCAGACCTTTTCGCTGCCGCTGAGCCTGAGCGGCGACGAAGCCCGCGCCCTGGCGGCGGACGCGCCGTGGGAAATAATCAGCCTCGGCCGGCACAAAAACAAGCTGAAGGTGGGCCACCTTCTCGGCAACCGTTTCGCCATCGTCATAAGCGCCCCGACCGGCGCTTTCGAACAGGCCCTGGCCATCGCCGAGGCCCTTAAAAAGTCAGGCGCGCCCAACTATTTCGGCGAGCAGCGCTTCGGCAAAGACGGCGACAACATGCTCGCGGGCCTCAAATTTCTCAAGAGCGGCCGCCGGGGCAAAAGCTGGCGCGACAAATTCCTGCTTTCATCGCTCCAGTCTTTCATTTACAACCACTACCTGGCCAGCCGCCTGACCGGGGGGCTGTTCGCCCGCGTTCTGACCGGCGACATCTGCAAAAAACACGACACCGGCGGGCTGTTCGCCTCTGAAAACGGCGAACTCGAAACCGCGCGTTTCCTGGCCGGCGAGTTGAGTCATACCGGCCCGATCTTCGGCGGCAAAATGATGAAGCCGCGCGACGAAGCGGCCGAGTTGGAAATGTCCGTATTGAAGGAATTGGATTTGACGGAGGAAGAAATAGGCCGGGCCGGCTCGGGCGACAGACGCGTGAACCGGCTGCTCCTGCCCGACCTGGCCGTTTCGCGCGGCGACCGCGGCTTCGCCTTTTCCTTCTCCCTGCCCAAGGGCGCTTACGCCACCAGCGTCATGCGCGAATTCATGAAAAGGCCATAATTACATTTGTAATTGCCGGCGCAGAACGACTATGCGGGCCTGCCCGGCCAAGTCGCGAATGACCTCGCCGGCCGGAACGAAGCCGGCCTCGGCGGCTGATCTCTCCAACGCCGGCAGCGAATCGGGCCATATTTCCAGCAGCACGCGCCCGCCGGGCAGAAGATGGTCGGGCGCGGAGGCGAGTAGCCTGCCGATGAGGCCGAGGCCTTCGCGGCCGCCGTCCAGGGCCAGATGCGGCTCATGGAGACCGACGTCGGGCATGAGCGCGGCCATTTCCGCGGAAGGGACATAGGGGAGATTGGCGCAGATGAGATGAAAGCGGAGACCGGCCAGCGGCGTCAGAAGATCGCCCAGGCGAAAAACGAGGCGGCGGCTGAGCTTCAGGGCGGCGGCGTTTTCTTCAGCCAGGGCCAGGGCTTCAGGTGAAATGTCCACGGCCTGAATGAAGGCTTCCGGCAAAGTGTGAGCCAGGGCCAGGCCCACGGCGCCGCCGCCGCAGCCGATGTCGGCTATGGCCAGCGGCCCGTCGGGCTGGAATTCCCGGGCCAGGCGAACCGCCTCATCGACCATATGTTCGGTCTCCGGGCGGGGAATAAGCGCGGCCGCGGTCGTTTTTAAAGACAGGCCGTAAAATTCCTTCCGCCCCAGAATATAGGCCACCGGTTCGTGCCCGGCCCGGCGGCGAACCAGTTCCCGATACTCGTCAAGCTCCGCCGCGCTCAGGGCCCGCTCGAAGTTGACGTAAAGCTGCACCTTGGACAGGCGCAAAACATGAGACAAAAGCAGTTCCGCATCCAGGCGCGGCGTGCCGGAACCCTTGCCGGACAAAAAGGCGGCCGTGGCGGCGAGCAGACGGCCCACAGCCCACTCCGCCGGGCGCGGCGTTTCGTCAGCCATTTTTCCGGGCGGCGGCCAGCTGCCTGGCCTGAAAATAGGCGCCGATGGTTTGAAGAGTCTCAGCGAGGTCGCCGTCCATTATCTCCGCCAGGCGGTAAAGGGTCAGGCCCACCCGGTGGTCGGTCATCCGACCCTGCGGGTAGTTGTAGGTGCGAATGCGCTCGCTGCGGTCGCCGCTGCCCACCTGGTCGCGACGCTCCTCGCTGATCTTCTCCTGCTGTTCGGCGGCCATCTGGTCCATAAGCCTGGCCCGCAGAACCCGCAAAGCCTTGGCCTTGTTCTTGATCTGCGATTTTTCGTCCTGGCAGGTCACCACCAGCCCGGTCGGCAGGTGCGTCACCCGCACGGCCGAATCGGTGGTGTTGACGCTCTGCCCGCCGGGGCCGGAAGAACGGTAGACATCCACCTTGATATCTTCCGGTCGAATATCCACTTCCACTTCTTCCGCTTCCGGCAACACCGCCACAGTCACGGCCGAAGTGTGTATGCGCCCCTGGGTCTCGGTGGCCGGCACCCGCTGCACCCGGTGAACGCCGCTTTCATACTTCAGTTGGCTGTAGACGCGGTCGCCTTCGATAAGAACGATTATTTCCTTGAAACCGCCGCCGTCGGTGGGACTGGCGCTTAACACTTCCGTCTTCCAACCCCTGGTTTCGGCATACCGGGCATACATGCGGAAGAGATCGGCGGCGAAAAGCGCGGCTTCATCGCCGCCGGTTCCGGCCCGTATTTCCACCACGGTGTTCCTGTCGTCGTTGGGGTCTTTGGGCAGAAGAAGGATTTTCAGCTCTTCCCCGACCCGAGCCTCATCTTCGGTCAGAGCCTCCAGCTCCGTCTGGGCCATGGCCCGCATTTCCGGATTTTCATCGGCCAGCATGCTCCTGGCCCCGGCCAGGTCGTCCTGTATCTTCTTCAGCTTCCGCCATACGGCCACGACCTTGCCCAACTCGCTGCGGCGCCGGGCGGTTTCCCTGAAGAGCTTGCCGTCTTTCAAAATTTCCGGCCGGCTCAGTTCCGCTTCCAGGCGCGCGTAATTATTTTCAATTTCGTCAAAATCGCTGAACATGACCATAACCGCAACTTTTTTCGGGAATCAGGCTTATGACAGGCGTGGGCGGCCGGAATGGGAGGCGGCTAGTTGGGGGCGACGGCTCTTTTAAGCGCGGCCAGCGCCGTTTCCAGTTGGGAAACGTCCGGCCGGCGGGTGGTTAAACGCTGCAGCAACAAGCCCGGCCAAAGGAGCGCGCGCCAGAAGGATCCGGGCCCGGCTTGGCCGGCCAGGCGGGAGACTTCATAGGCCAAACCGGCCAGAGGCAGGAGCAGAACTATTTTCAGCCCGATGCCGGCGGCGGCGCGGGCCAGGGAGCCGCCGGCGGCGGGAAAAGCCAGCGGAAATACGGCCGCGAAAAGCAGTATGCTCAAAGCCAGAACCAGAAAAATGAAAGCGGTGCCGCAACGCGGGTGCCAGGCGGGATGCCTGGCGGCCGTTTCGGCGGTCAAAGGCCCGCCGGCTTCAAAGGCATGGATGGCCTGATGTTCGGCCCCGTGATAGGCGTAAACCCTTTTTATATCCGGAATCATGCCGATAAGGCCGACATAGGCGATAAAAAAGACGAATTTTAAAAGGCCGTCGAGCAGGTGGAAGAGACCGGAAGTTTCGTCGAAACCCCACAGACGGCCAGCAAAAACCGAGAGCAGATGGGGCAGGGCCACAAACAGAAGCATGGCCAGACCAAAGGCCGAAGCCAGGGTCAGAGCCAGGGCGGCCAAGCCCAGGGCCGGTTTTTCCGCCGGCCTTTTCTTTTCAGGCCGGAGGGCGCCGTTTTCATCGGCTTCGCCTTCCACGCGGGCCGCGATTTCGGCGGAAAAATTCAGCGCTTTTTTTCCCACCATCATTGGTTCCAGCAACACGACCGCGCCGCGCAAAAAAGGCTTGCCCAGGATCGGGGCTTTTTTGGCCCAACCCCGGCATATGACCGTTCTGATTTCCAGGGCGCCGCCGGCCCGACGGACGGCTACGGCCCAGCGTTCGGGGCCGCGCATCATGACCCCTTCTATGACCGCCTGCCCCCCGACATTAGGCGGGGCGGAAGGGGAAGCGGACGCGTTGGAGCTCTTCGGGACGTCAATATCCATGACGGCCAAAACAGCTTTTAACGCAACTAAAAGCGCGTCGCCCATAAGGCTTACTTCTTTTTGGCGGCTGGTTTGGGCGCCAGCGCGTATTTCTTCTGAAACCTTTCCACGCGGCCGGCGGTATCGACAAGCTTTTGTTTGCCGGTATAAAAAGGATGGCAGGCGGAGCAGATTTCAACCTTGATGCCGTCGAGAACGGAGCCGGCGACAAATTCATTGCCGCAGGCGCAAACAGCGGCGACTTCTTTGAATTTGGGATGGATATCGGGTTTCATGGCATTTTCTCCTAATTTATGGCCAGGGGTTGCCCCTATTGGACTATGGCGGTTAATTCCGTCCCTCAAAGCAGGGTCTGAATTAACCTTTCAGAAATTTTATTAAAAATGTGATTTCAATAAAATTCGATAGTTGCACTATCGGCCAGCCGCTCTCGCGTCTGGCTAGCGCCCTTTCGTGGTTATAAGGAATAACCGCACAGGGCGCTAGGAACGGTTATTTAAGCATAACCGCCCTCAAAACGCCAGCATTTTTTCAGAGCTTCTCGTTTCAGTCGTCGGCGACGCTGACGCGATTGCGCCCGGCCGCCTTGGCCGCATACATGGCCTTATCGGCGCGGGCGAAAAAACCGGCGGGGTCGTCGTCGAGCCTGGCTTCGGACACCCCCATGGACATGCTCAGGCGAACCGTGACCTCGCTATTCTTAAAAAGCTTGAACTCGACGGCATTGATGGCGCGGCGTATCTTTTCGGCCACGACCGCCGCCGCCTTGAGCCCGGCGTTGGGCATCAGCACCACGAACTCGTCTCCGCCATAACGGAATATAAGATCGTCAGCCCGCAAAGTCTCCTGAGTCAGCCTGGCCACATAGGCCAGAACGCGGTCGCCGGCCAGGTGGCCGTAAACGTTGTTGAAGTCGCGGAACAAGTCAATGTCGAAAACGATCATGCTGCATGTCTTCAAAACCTCCTTGCGCAGTTCGGCCAGGGTTTTAATGATCTGGTCGTCGTAGGCGCGGCGGTTGTAGACATCGGTCAGCGGATCCTTCAATGAGACGGCTCGCAGATTCTCGATTTCCTTCAGCATCGCATGGCTTTGCCTGGAAAAATCTTCATAATCCCGGCGCCTTTTGTCCAGACGCCTTTCGGCCTGGCGGCGCGCCTCGGTCAGGGCGTCAAGACGCGCCTGATCAAGGCGCCTTTTTTGCTGAACGCAAGAGTGAAGATGGGCCACCTTTTCGGAGAGACGCCGACATAACAGTTCCATATCCGCCGTGGCGGGATTCGCCATTTCGCCCAGTTCCCGCAGGCCGTCTTCCATCGCCGCGGCGAAGCCGGCGTCGCTGTCGGAAAGATAAGACCGGCTGGCCTCAAGGGAACTGACGAAATCATTTTCCGTCTCTTCCAGGGCCTTGAGAACATCGCCGATATGCTTGAACGCTTTGGATCGCTCTTCCAGAAG
>JAISRV010000392.1 GCA_031273445.1 Candidatus Adiutrix sp.
TTCGCCGGCCTTGACCTGGACTTGGCCAGCCCCGGCGACAGCACCCGGATCATCCCGGTCAAGGACGCCATTGAGCCCCGGGTCAAGCTCAGCGGGGGCCAGGGCTATTTCCCTGGCTACTGCGCCCCCATGAACCGGGCGGGCCAGGGCTCCACTTTCGTGCTGGACGGGGCCTGCGTCGTCACCTGCGGCCCCATTGTGGGCTTTCAGGAAGGCTTCATCGACATGTCCGGCCCTGTGGCGGCCTACACCCCGTTCTCCGAGACCCACAACGTGGTTCTGACGGCCAAGCCGACGGAAGGCCTGGACCCCCACGCCTACGAAGCGGCCCTGCGGGAGGCCGGCTTGAAGCTGGCCGTGTATCTGGCCGAATGCTGCAAGGGGCATGAACCCGACGAGATACAGGTTTTCGACAAAGGCTCCGTGAGCGAGGAAGCTAAAAAATATCCCGATCTGCCTAAAATACTCTATGTGATGATGTCCATCACCCAGGGTCTCTTGCATGACACCTACGTCTACGCCGCGGATCTCCGGCCGAGCCTGCCGACCCTGCTCCACCCCAACGAGACCCTGGACGGCGCCCTGGTTTCCGGCAACTGCGTTTCGGCCTGCGACAAGAACACCACCTATCATCACCTCAACAATCCGGTGGTTCGGGCTCTTTACGCCCGCCACGGGAAAGACCTCAACTTCCTGGGCATGGTTCCCGCCGTCGAAAGCACGGTGCTGGAGGGCAAATTGCGGGCCGCCCAGATGAACGCCGCCCTGGCCGCGGAACTGGGGGCCGACGCGGTCATCGTCAGCGAGGAAGGTTACGGCAACCCCGACACCGACCTGTGCCTGAACGCCAAAAATATGGAAAGCCAGGGGATCGTCACGGTTCTGGTCTCCGATGAAGCCGCCGGCACGGACGGGGCCAGCCAGGGCCTGGCCGACGCCGCCCCGGAACTGGTGTCCTTCATCTCCACCGGCAACGTCAACGAGATGGTTGAGGCGCCGGCCATGAAAAAGGTCATCGGCGAAGCGGCGGCCATCGCCCTGTTGTCCGGCGGAGCGGCCGAGAGTCTTCGCCCCGACGGCTCAATGCTCGTCGAACTGCAATCCATAATCGGCTCGACCTGCGAGCTGGGGTTCAGCCGCATCGGCTGCGACTGGATATAGAGGAGCGTGTCAAATGAGAGTCGTGCATTACCTCAATCAGTTTTACGCCGGCAAGGGCGGCGAGGACAAGGCCGACTGGAAGCCGGAGGCCGCGCCCGGCCCGGTCGGGCCGGGTCTGGAACTGAAAAAGCTTTTCGGCGATCAGGCCGAAGTGGTCGGAACAGTCATCTGCGGCGACAGTCACTATGGCGAAAACATGGAGGCGGCCCAGGCTGAAGTGATCAAACTGATCGAGTCTTTCCGTCCGGACGTCCTCATCGCCGGCCCGGCCTTCAACGCCGGCCGCTATGGCGTGGCCTGCGGCAACGTCTGCCAGGGCGCGGCGGAAAAACTGGGCCTCCCGGCCGTCTCCGGCATGTATAATGAAAACCCCGGCTTGGAACTTTATCGCAAATACGCCTATATCGTCTCCACTCCCGACAGCGCCCGGGGCATGAGGGCGGCTTTGAGCAAGATGGCCGCCCTGGCTCTGAAACTGGGGAGGAAGGAGGCCATGGCCAGCGCCGCCGATGAGGGCTACTTTTCACGCGGCATTCGCAAGAATTTTTTCCGCCCGGTCAACGGCGCCGAGCGGGCCGTGGAAATGGCCCTGGCCCGCCTGCGGGGCCAGCCCTTTAAGACCGAATATGAAATGCCGGTCTTCAAACGCATAGCCCCGGCCGCGCCGCTGACCGATCTGAAAACGGCCGTCATCGCCCTGATCACCTCGGGCGGAGTGGTGCCCAGGGGCAATCCGGACCACATTCGCGTTTCTTCGGCTGAAACCTTCGGGGCCTACGACATCTCCGGGGTCACGGACATGAAGCCGGAGGATTATGAATCCATCCACGGCGGCTATGACCGCTACTGGGCCGGGGTGGACCCGGACGTGATCGTGCCGCTGGACGTGATGCGGGAGATGGAGCGGGAAGGCGTGTTCGGCAAGCTCCACGACACCTTCTACGCCACCACGGGCACGGGCACGTCGGTGGCCCACGCCGAGCGGTTCGGCCAGGAAATAGGCGAGAAACTGAGGAAAGCCGGGGTTTCGGCGGCCATCCTCACCTCCACCTGAGGCACCTGCACTCGATGCGGCGCATCGATGACTCGGGAAATAGAGAAGGCGGCGGATATCCCGGTGGTTCAAATAGCCACCATAGTGCCGATAATGCTGACGGTGGGGACCAACCGGATCGTGCCGGGAGTGGCTATTCCCCATCCGGTGGGCGACTACAGCAACGGCCCGGAGGGCGACCGCCGGGTCCGGCGGGAGCTTTTGGAGCGGGCCTTAAAAGCCCTGCAGACGAAGATAGACGAACAGACCATTTTCGAAAAAGAGTGAAATGTGGAAGGGCTGATTCTGACCAACAACCCTTTGGCGGCCGGCCAGGCCGATGAAACGGAAGGCCATTGGGCGGTGCGGATGGTTGAGGGGGCGGGTCTGGCGGCGGTGCTGGAGGCGGCCTTAGAGCTGGTTCAGGCGGGTTGGCGGCTGGTCTCGGCCCCGTTGCCGCCCAACGTGCCGCATGATCGTCTGGGGCGTCGTCCAGGCCGCCTTCGCCTTTGTTCTATTTCTATTGATGACCGGCGGCTTGAAATCCCTGCAGATAGCCTCCATAACCGCGGCCGGGCCATTTTCAGTCATCATGGTTCTGGCCTGTTTCTGCCTCTGGCGGACTTTGGCCAAAGAATTCCCGGAGGGTTCCGTGGTCAAATGAGACGGTCGGTCGGACTCTCCATATCTTTAATAACCGGCTTTCATATTTCGGCTGGAGGTAGAAAATGTCGACTCGTATGCAAACCTTGACCAAACAGGAAATCGACAAGATACACCAGGCCTCGATGGCTATTTTAAGCCGCCGCGGCATTGTCTTCAACGATGCGGAATGCGTGGACATCTTTAAAAAAAACGGGATCAGGACGGAAGGGGAAACCGTTTTCCCCACTGAAGAGCAGATCATGAAGGCGCTGGCCTCGGCCCCTGAAGCTTTTACGGTCAAAGCCCTAAATCCCGACAAACACGTCCGCGTCGGCGGACCAGACTTCGCTTTGCTGCCCGGTTACGGCTCCCCGTTCATAACCGAACCCGGCGGCGCCCAAAGGGAGAGCCTGTTCAGC
>JAISRV010000018.1 GCA_031273445.1 Candidatus Adiutrix sp.
TTCGTCATCGTCGACAACTGGGACGGCCAGGTGCCGGAAAAAGACATGCCGAAAATCGCCAAGCTGATGTGCCGGCCCAAATTCGGCGTCGGGGCCGACGGCGCGGTCTTCATCATTCCCGGGCCGGACGACGTCGATTTCGCCTGGCGTTTTTTCAACATGGACGGCTCCGAGCCGGACATGTGCGGCAACGCCAGCCGCTGCACCGCCCACCTGGCCAACACCATCGGCATCGCCCCGAACGACATGTCCTTTAAAACCAAGGCCGGGGTAGTCGAGGCGGTGGTGCGGGACCGTCTGGTCAAGGTGCAACTGCCTAAAATCGGCCGCCCTGAAGGCGCGGCCCTGGTGGAAGCCGAGGGGGTGAGTCTGACTTACCACCGACTGAACACGGGAGTGCCGCACGCGGCGGCCTGGGTGGAAGATATCGACAATCTGAACGTTTTTAAAATAGGCCGGGCCGTGCGCCGCCATCCCGCCTTCGCTCCGGAGGGCGCGAACGTGAATTTCGTCAAAATATTGGGGCCGGACAGAATCGCCGTGCGCACCTATGAACGCGGCGTCGAGGATGAAACGCTGGCCTGCGGCACTGGCTGCACGGCCGCGGCCCTCCTGGCCGCAGCCCAGGGCCTGACCTCGGCCGACAGGATCGTCTGCCAGACCCGCGGCGGCGAGGAACTGGCCATAAGTTTTGAAGGCCCGGCCGACAACCCGGAACGCGTTTTTCTGGAAGGGAAGGTTCGCTATCTCTTTTCCGGCCAGGTGGAAGCGGATCTTTTTTTAAAATAGGCGGCGGATTAGTTTAGAGAGAAGAGCGCACGGCCCAGAGGGAGGGCTCAGGGAGAAAAATTATGAACGGCAGCATTTTTGAAGGAATAGTCACCGCTTTGGTCACCCCGTTCAAAAACGACGAGGTGGATGAAGAGGCTTTGCGCCGCCACATCCGGTTTCAGATAGAGGAAGGGGTTCAGGGCATAGTGCCCTGCGGCACTACCGGCGAATCGCCCACCCTCAGCCATGATGAGCACAAACGCGTCATCTCCGTCGCGGTGGATGAGGCTAAGGGCCAGGTTCCAGTTCTGGCCGGGGCCGGCTCCAACTCCACCCGCGAGGCCGTCGATTTTGCGGTTCACGCCGCCAAGGTCGGGGCCGACGGGCTTTTGATGGTCGCCCCTTATTACAACAAACCTACTCAGGAAGGGCTGTACCAACACTACCGGGCCATCAGCGAAACGGTGAACCTGCCTATCGTGATTTACAACATTCCCGGCCGTTGCGGAGTCAATATTTTGCCGGATACAATGGCCCGGCTGGCGGAGATTCCAAATATCGTGGGCGTCAAGGAAGCCACGGGCGACCTGAACCAGATGATCCGCACCATTGAGCTGTGCGGGCCGGATTTCCTCGTCACCAGCGGCGACGACGGCCTGACGCTGCCTCTTTTGGCCGTAGGCGGACGCGGCGTAATTTCCGTGGCCTCCAATCTTATTCCCGGCCCCATGGCCGAAATGTGGCGCGCCTGGACATCCGGCGACCTGGCCAAAACCCGGGCTATGTTTTTCAGGATGCTGCCGTTGTTCAGGGCCCTGTTCGTCGAAACCAACCCCATGCCGCTTAAGGCCGCCCTGGGCCTGTGCGGACGCATGGACCCGTATATGCGCCTGCCGATGTGCCAGCCGAGCGAAGCCGCCATTGAGACGCTCAAACCCCACCTGCGCGACTGGGGGCTGATATGACGGAAGCGAAGCCGATCAGAGCGGCGGTCTGCGGAGCCATGGGCCGCATGGGGCAAAGCGTCGTCAGGGCGGCCCTGCGCCGGCCGGGCTTCAGCGTGGTCGGGGTCGTCGAACGGCCCGGCCACCCTCTTCTGGGGCAAAACATAGGCCCGCTGGCGGGCGCGGCGGAACTCGACCTCACGTTGACCTCCTCTCTGGCCGAGGCCGCGGTTGAAGCCGATTTATACATCGACTTCACCACCCCGGAAGCCAGCCTGGCTTACCTCAGGGAGGCGGCCGAACTGAAGATAGGGGCGGTCATCGGCGCCACCGGCTTCGACGAAGCCCAGAAGGAGAAACTGCGGGCGGCCGGTCGGGCAATGCCGGTTCTCTGGGCGCCCAACATGAGCATCGGCGTCAACGTCATGTATAAAATCGCCGGGGCCATGGCCGCCATGCTGGGCCCCGACTACGACATTGAAATAGTCGAAGCCCATCACAACCAGAAAAAAGACGCCCCCAGCGGCACCGCGCTCAAACTGCAGGAAACGTTGGCGGCGACGCGCGGCCTAAAGCCGGAGGAAACGCTCGTCACCGGCCGCGCCGGCCAGTGCGGCGTCCGCGGGCGGGATGAAATCGCCGTGCTGGCTATTCGCGGCGGCGACATCATAGGCGACCACACCGTCTATTTCGCCGGCCCGGGCGAACGGCTGGAACTGACCCACCGCGCCGGCGCCCGCGACACTTTCGCCCAGGGCGCGTTACGCGCCGCCGCTTGGCTGGCCGGCCGCGCGCCGGGCCTTTATTCCCTCGACGATGTCATGATCCCGGCCGCGCCGGCTTAAAATGGCAGGTCGCCCCCGGAAGGGGCGACGGAGCGAAGCGTTAGAACCGCTTGTTGTTGACAACTATTTGCAATTTCGGTAGGCTGAGCTGATTATGAATGGCCGGGCCGGCGCGGCCCGGCCCTGATTCCTGAAAAAACAAGAGGACACGCCATGGAACCGCAAGAGAAAGAGCTCATCGAGAAGCTGATCCCGGAACATCCGGAACTCAAGGCCCTTGTGGAAGAACACCAGGCCTTTGAAAATAAGCTGGAAGAAATGTCCGGCCGCCCCTACCTCTCCCCCGAGGAAGACCTGGAGCGAAAAAAAACGCAAAAGGCCAAACTGGCCGCCAAAGATAAGATTCAGCGTATTCTCGACGCTCAGCGGCTCGGTTTTTAGAATCGACGCTTAGGCCGCTCCCTGGCCGGCGATCGGCCGTTTCCGGCCGCGCGTAACATTTATTGGCCGAAATAGGCTGTTGACCGACCACAAAAACTCCCCTGGACTTTAAATTCCGTCACGGGCCGGCGACCCCCGCCCGTGATGAACGCGCCTTGCGGACAAACTCCCGGCGTGAATATCGACGCGTTTCCGGCGACCCCGGACGCGGAAAACGGCAGGTACAGACATGGCTGAACTGACGGGCGCTCAGATTTTAATCGAGTGCTGGAAAAAAGAAGGGGTGGAAGTGGTCTTCGGCTATCCCGGCGCCGCCACCATTGAGATTCATCACTATTTAATGGACAGCGGGCTCCGTTTCGTCCTCACCCGCCACGAGCAGGCCGCCG
>JAISRV010000057.1 GCA_031273445.1 Candidatus Adiutrix sp.
TCGGCTTTCCCGACGGCCGCCAGATGCTGGTCGACGGGGGCGGCTCTTATAATTTCGATCCCGGCGAACACATCGTCACTCCGTATCTGCTGCGCCAGGGCATTGGGCGCCTGGATGTGGCCGTGCTGACCCATCCCGACCTGGATCATCTCAAGGGCCTGGTCGCCGTCACGCGGAATTTCAGGCCGCGGGAAATCTGGAGCGCGCCCTGGCCGGAGGATTTTTCAGAACTTTACCAAACTTTCAGGGCCGTTTCCCTCCGGAGCGCCCGGCCGCCTTTGGCCTCTCTCCGGGCCGGGCGCGATTTCGGCCCGGCCCGGGTCGAAATCCTATGGCCCCCGGCCGATTATAAGTGGCCGGCCCGGGCGCCGGGCGGTTCCTGGGCCAACAACATGGGGCTGGTGCTGCGCCTGTCCTATGGCGGCGTCAGCTTTCTCATCACCGGCGACATCGAAAAAGAGACCGAGCGGGAACTGGCCTGGCGCTATGGCGACGCCCTTGAATCCACCGTGCTGATAGCCCCGCATCACGGCAGCCGCGACTCGCTGACCGACGAATTCGTCCGGGCCGTCGGCGCGCGCTGGATCGTCTTTGCCGCCGGGCGCAATAACTCTTTCGGGCTGCCGCATCCCGAGGCGCTGGCCCGGGCCGAGGCCGCCGGCGCCGCCGTCTGGCGGACCGACCTGGCGGGGGCCGCTGTTTTTGAAGCCGCGGAGGTCCAAGGTGTGATACAATTAGTCGGGCCGGAGTAATTTTGTTTCATCGCTCATTTGTTCCGTTCGTTACGCCCCGCCATTTCAGGGGCTGACAGCTTTTTTGTTTCATCGCTCATTTGTTCCGTTCGTTACGCCTCGCCATTTCAGGGGCTGACAACCGGCATCTCTCGAGTGTAGGCGAATATTTTTAAAATGCAGGTCGCCCCCGGAGAGGGGCGACGGAGCGAAGCGACTGGTTGAAGCGGTTAAAAGGCCCCTGGCCGGGCAAAAATCGCATTTTTTGCCCGGCTACGACCCAGCCGGCCAAGCTGAACAGGAATATTTTATAATGCAAGGAGTTAGTCATGGCTGCCGATCAGGAACAGAATATCACGGCCGAAATGCTGGCCATCGATAACCTTGGCCCCGCCAAGATCACCTCGCCGCTTCTGGGCTTCACCGCCATGGGGCCGGATGAAGCCGCCTCCTGGGAGTCTTTTACGGAGGACGACAGCCGGGTCCTGCTGGACGTGCGCGCCAAGGCCCTCAGCGAGTGCATCGCCGAAGGCCGGGCGCCGGACAGCTTTGAAGAAGCCGGGGCCCGCCGTTCCATCTATTTTGACCCGTCCAAAGTCCGGGCCGCCATTTTGACCGCCGGCGGCCTTTGCCCCGGCTTAAACGACGTCATTCGGGCCCTGGTCATGACTCTTCACTACCGATACGGGGTCCGCAATATTTCAGGCGTCAAATACGGCTATCAGGGGCTGAGCCCTGAATTCGGGCATGAACTGGTTCCTCTGGACGTGCGGGCCGTCTCCCAGATACACGAATTCGGCGGCACCGTCCTGGGCTCTTCGCGCGGCGCCATGACCCCGGCGGATATGGTCGATTCGCTGGAGCGGCTCAACATCAACATTCTTTTCTGCATAGGCGGCGACGGAACCCTTAAAGGCGCCCACGGCATCGCCCTGGAGGCCAAAGCGCGCGGTCTGAAGCTGGCGGTGGTGGGGGTGCCCAAAACCATCGACAACGACATCGGCATGGTGGCCCGTTCCTTCGGTTTCGAAACCGCCGTGGCCATCGCCTCCGACGTCATTCGCAGCGCCCACACCGAGGCCCTGGGCGCGCCTCACGGGGTGGGGCTGGTCAAACTGATGGGGCGCGATTCCGGCTTCATAGCCGCCACGGCCGCCCTGGCCAGGGGCGACGCCAACTATGTGCTCATTCCTGAAATAGACTTCGACCTGGAAGGCCCCGGGGGGCTCCTGGCCCACCTGGAAAAGCGCCTGGACAGCCGCGGACACGCCGTCATCGTCGTGGCCGAAGGCGCGGGGCAGAAGCTGTTTCAGGATCAGGGCCGCGACAAGGACGCTTCCGGCAATATCCTGCACAAAGACATCGGCGCCTATCTGAGCCACGCCGTCAACGGCTATTTCAAGAGCAGAAAAAAAGAGCTGAATCTAAAATACATCGACCCCAGCTACATCATCCGCAGCGCCCCGGCCAACGCCAGCGACCAGGTCTATTGCAGCTTCCTGGGTCAGAAGGCGGTGCATGCGGCCATGGCCGGCAAAACCGATCTGCTCATCAGCATGTGGAACGACCACTTCGTTCACGTGCCCATAGCCCTGGCCACCATGCGCCGCAAAAAGATCGACCCCAACGGGGTTCTGTGGAGCAGCGTCATGGAGGGCACCGGCCAGCCGGTTCTCTCCAATAACAACCGCATCGTTTAGGAGTTAAGGTCATGGGCGTCCTGGAAGATGTCTTCGAATGCCGTCAATGCGGCTGCTGCTGTTTCGGGCGCAGGGGCGTGCGCTTCTACGCCGAAGATCTGGAGGCGGCCGCTTCATTTTTGCGCCTGACCGCGAGCGAACTTAAACGGCTGTATCTGGCGCCGGGCAAGGAACCCTGGGATATCCGCACCGACCCGGAAGGTTTTTGCCTTTTCCATCAGCCTGACGGCCGCTGCCTTATCCACGCGGTCAAGCCTGAAGTCTGCCGCCGCTGGCCGTTTCTGCCTGGCCCCCTGAACGATGAAAGCGCTTTTCAGGACGCGGCGGAAGCCTGCCCCGGCCTTAAAAAAGGTCTCAAGTGGAGTGATTTTAAGCGGGCTTTCGGCCGCTCAGCCGGCCAAACCGAATAGGCGAGTGAAAATGGCGGGTTTTTTAGGCGTAGCGATAGCCGATCTTCTCTGGCCTCCCGTCTGCGCGGTCTGCCCGCGGCCTTTGCCGCTGGTCGACGACGGCCTGAACCTCTCCGCCCATTTCTGCCCGGAATGCCTGGCGACGGTGGAAATACCCAGCGCCGCCTGCCGCCTGTGCGGCCGCCCTCTGGCCGGCGTCGGGGAACACGTTTGCGGCGACTGCCTGGTTTCGCCGCCGCCTTACGCCGGCGCGCGCTCGGCCGCGCTGCACCAGGGGGCCGTGGCCCATTCCATCAGCCTGCTGAAATATTACGGGCAGCTGCGTCAGCTTAAAGCCCTGTCGGCTCTGGGCCTCTCGGCCTTGGCGCGCCCCGGGTTCAGCCATGATTTCGACCTGGTCGTCCCCATGCCGCTCTCCGCGAAAAGGCAGGCCGAACGGGGCTTCAACCAGACTTTTGAGCTGGCCCGGCGCCTTTTCGCGGACCGGCCTGAACTGGTCAATGTCCGCCTGCTTCAGAGAAGCCGCGACGAGGGTCTGCACCAGGCCTCTCTCGCGGCGGCCCAGAGGCGCCGGGCTATTCGGGGTCACTTTCAGGTCGCGGCGCCGGAAACAGTTCGCGGCGCGCGTCTGCTTCTTTTCGACGACGTTATGACCACCGGGGCCACGGCGGGGGAAGCGGCGCGCGTTCTCCTTAAAGCCGGGGCCGCCGAAGTGCGCGTGTTCACGATTTCCCGAACCAGGCGCCATTTTTGGTGAGGGCGTCGTTCAGAGGGCGTGGCTGATCATATGCCAGAGGCGTTCCGTCTCGGCTTCCTGAAGGGCCGCTTCCTCCGGGCCCGCCTCGTGATCATAACCCGTCAGGTGGAGGAGGCCGTGAATGAGGTAGAAGTAGAACATCCCGCCGTCGGTGTAGCCCAGCGGCCCGGCTTCACGCTGAACGGCTTCGGCGGAAATGACGATGTCGCCCAGAACCCTGGGGGCGCCCGGCAGGGCCTGGCCTTCTTCCATGGCGAAGGCCAGCACGTTGGTCGTCCGGTTCAGCCCGCGGTATTCGCCGTTGAGGCGGCGCATCTCCTCGTCGCCGGTGATCAGAACGGAGAGATCGGCTTCGTCCAGTTTCAGTTCTTTCAATAATTTGGTCAGGCGGCGGCGCAAAACGGCGCTTTTAATGGGCAGCGCCTTTTGTCG
>JAISRV010000183.1 GCA_031273445.1 Candidatus Adiutrix sp.
CATGACCTTGCTCGGCGCCGAGATCATGGCCAGGACGGGGCAGGCCCCGCACGAGCTATATAAAAAGCTGGCCGAACGCCACGGCGACAGTTATTATGGCCGCCTCGACAGCGACCTGAAAGAGGGCGAAAAAGAAGCCCTGAGAACGATTGACGCCGCCCGCCTCGTCGGCGCGGCCTGCGCCGGCCGCCGGATAGCCGCCGCCTATACCGCGGCCCCCGGCAATCAGGCCCCCATCGGCGGGCTCAAGGTCGTTTTGGACGACGGTTCCTGGTTCGCCATGCGGCCAAGCGGCACCGAACCTAAAATGAAGCTGTACGCCGAAAGCTTCAGCGGACGGGCAACCTGGGCCGCCATGACGGCCGAAGCGCCCGGCCTGGTTTTCGGCTGAAGGCCAAATTATTTTCTTTTATTTCCATGCCTTTTGAGGTAACCTTAAATAACACGACAAACAGTCAGGCGCGACGCCGGCCCGCGTCCGCCCGCGCATGAAATCATATGACCGAAAGGAGCCCGACATGTTCAAAATGTCAGCCGTGGTTTGCGCCACCGATTTGTCGGAAAGTTCGAACAAAGCCCTGCCCATCGCCGCCAAACTGGCCGGGCGCCACGAAGCCAAACTCATCATCGCCCACATCATAGACCTGCCCGCCGTCACTCCCTATGGCGAAACCATGGTCGATCCGCAGGAATTGCGCGGCCGGGTGGAACAGTCCGCCAAAGCCCAGGTGACCGACATCCTGGCCGGCGGCGAAGCGGTGGAGTGGGAACTGCAGATCGCCATCGGCTATCCGGCCAAGGAAATCATCCAGATCGTCGAAGACAACAAGGCCGAAATGGTGGTGGCGGCCACGCACACCAGAAGCGGCATCGAACGCCTCCTTCTGGGCTCGGTCAGCCGCAAACTGATGCACACGCTGAACGTGCCCTTCCTCATCGTGCCCGGCGACATGCCCCTGGGGCAGGTCACGCGCAACGTCGATTCCATTCTCATCGCCTGCGATTTTTCTCCGGATTCCGCCAACGCCGTGCGCTGGGCCATCGACTTCTCCCAGGCCTTCGGGGCCAGACTGAGCATGGCCACGGTCATTGAACCTTCGCAGCTGTCGCAGCTTTTGAAGCTTGATCCCCAGAAGGAACACGGCATGGCCGACAAGCTGCAAAACGATCTGCACAAAAAGCTTCTGGAGACGATTCCGGAAAACGAACGCGAATCAGTGAACCCCCAGACGGTGGTCCTGGCCGGCCAGCCGCACGAAGAGCTCAACAAATACGCCATCTTAAACCACGTTGACCTTATCGTCATGGGCGTTCACGGCCGCGGCCTGATAGAAAACCTTCTGGTCGGCTCCACCACCGACCGCCTGGTGCGCCTCGGTCAGTTCCCGGTCATGGCCGTGCGCTCCAGCGCCGCCGAATATCAGGCCCAATAAGGCCAGGGCGCTTGGCTGAACGGAATTATGTCCCGGCGAATACGGGCGCCGGCGACTCGTCAGACATTGATTTTCAGGGCGGCCACAAGCCGTGAAAGCAACTCCGGCCGCTCGCGTATGTCGCTGTTCTCCAGATAAGCGATGCGCTGGGCAAAGCGATCCGCCAGGGTGACCAGATACTCCGCACGGTTCGGCGCCAGGTCGGGGTTGAAGGCGTCATAATAGCCGGGCAGGATTTTATCCACCGTGGCCCTGGTCGGCAGCCAGGCCCCAGCCGCCAAATCCCAGGGCTCCCATTCCAGCGACCCGGTCAGGATGGCCGTTTGCAGCGTCAGCGAGGCGGTCAGGCCGACCGGCTTGGATTTTTGGTCATCGCCGTCCCACCAGCCGCCGCCGCCGCCGCTCCAGACATAGCACTCGCAGCCGCTTTCAAAAACCTTGGCGTAGCCGAAACAGTCTTCATAGAGAGGATAAACCCGAAAGGGGTTGGCGAAAGGCTCAAAGACCAGCTTTTTCATCTCGTCAGGCGTGATGTTCTCGGCGGACGTGCGCTTGGTCATCAGGGTGGCCCCCAGGGCCACAGCCAGATCCGTCCCGGCGATCTTGACTATAGGCGGCAGGGCGTCGTCTTTCATCAGCCAGCCGATGGAGTTTGGAAAGCCGATGCGGTCGGTGGTCTCGCCCAAAAGCTCTCGGGAAAAGATGGCCCGCCCATTGGAATTGCGCGCGTCTTTGCCGTAGGGCAGTATTCGGCCGTCCACCTCGACCGCCATGTTGTTCATAACCCCCACACAGTACTCCCAGTCGGGGTGGCCCAGCTCCCGGTTGTCGGTCTTGTCGAACAGGGTCGGCTCCCAGACATAGCAAAGCTTATTATCCACATCTATCTGAAAGGCGTCGTCATGGGCGATGCGGCGGCGGGCGCCCCGGGGCAAAGTGCCGGCGTTGTCCAAACTGTTGGTATGACTGGATTTGCCGCTGCCGGAGAGACCGTAGAAGGCGATGACCTGACGGCCCCGGTCGGCGAAATCAGCGCAACCTGAGAAATCCACCTCCTTGATGCCGCCGTGAGCCGAGACGTGGCCCATACGCTGGGCCCCGGTCCAGGCCAGGGTCAGAGTGCCTTTTTTCCGCTCGCCGAAATAACGCAGGCCAAAATTAAAAATGGTGTTATGAATCTCATCCACTACCACCAGGGCTTTGCCCCAGGGGCAGTTATCCGGGGCTTTCCAGTCGGGATAGGAGACAAAAAGAATATCCTGCACCGGGTGCTCAATCGAAGTTTGATAGCTTGGCGCAGCCGCCAAGGGAGTGAAGTTGGCGAACCAGAAGAACAGATTGGCCGCGTCATCCTCGGCGGCGATGAGGCTGGCCTTGAACTGGAGGGCCGGGTCCAGGCCGACGACCCCTCGGCCGATGATCAGGTCATGGTTGCGGGCCAGGGAATAGACGCCCTCGCGCAGAATGGCCTCGCAGGCGTCCTTTTGATTTTTAGACAGTCGGTTGTAAAAGACCCGGGCCGTCGCTGATCGACCCACAATGGCCCCGTTGTTGTCGACAATGACCCGGGCCGACTCGTCGAGACCCAGTAACGCGGCCCGCCCCTTGTCCATGGGCAGATCGGTCACTGTGACCCAAGGGAGCCGACAGGCCAGGTCATAGGCCTCGGCCGGACTGACTTCCCTGGGGCTCCGGCCCTTGTTTTTGGTATTGAAGAGCGATTCGGCAATGGCCCGAACCGGCGACATCCGGCTCAAACTGGGGTAATGCTTCCATGACGGCTGACTGGACATTATATACCTCGTGAGGTTTTATTCGCTTGGCGGTCAAGCGGCTTCAATCCGTTTGGGGCGGAATCCAGGGACCAACCAGGTGTTCGAGAGTCATCAGCTCTTCCAACACTTCAGGGGCCACGATATTTTTGCTCAAGATGAACTCATAAACCGGCATATCGACGGACAAGGCTTCTTTGGCCAAGGCCGAAGCGGCCTCGTAGCCCAGCCGGGGGGTTAGAGCGGTTATAATTCCGATGCTGTTCTTGACCATGTCGAGGCACCGTTCCCGATTGACCGTGATATCTTTAACGCACAGGTCCTGCAAGGCATGGCTGGCCCGGCTCAAGCGGCCTATGCCGGAAAAGAGGCTGTGGGCGATGATGGGCTCCATCACGTTCAGTTCCAATTGGCCGGCTTCGGCGGCCATGGTGATGGTCACGTCTTTGCCGATGACGTCAAAGGCCACTTGGTTCACGACTTCCGGGATCACCGGGTTGACTTTGCCCGGCATGATGGATGAGCCGGGTTGGCGGGGCGGCAGGTTGATTTCATTGAGACCCGTGCGCGGACCGGAGGATAATAGGCGTAAATCATTGCATATCTTGGAAATTTTGACGGCATAACGTTTCAGCGCCCCGGAAATTTGAACATAGGCTCCGGTGTCCCATGTCGCTTCGATGAGGTTGGGTGAAAGCTGCAGAGGCAGGTTCGTAATTTGGCGCAAATGTTCCACCGCCAGCCGGGCGTACTTAGGGTGGCTGTTCAGGCCCGTACCGATGGCCGTGGCCCCTAGATTGATTTCCAGAACTAAACTTCCGGCTTCTTCCATCCGGCAAACGTCTTCGCCTATGGTGACGGCGTAGGCGCCGAACTGTTGGCCCACGGTCATGGGCACTGCGTCTTGAAGCTGGGTGCGGCCCATCTTCAGAACATCCGCGTATTGCAATGATTTTTCTTCAAAACCATTTTTCAAATATTTCATTTGGTCAATTAAGCCGCCTATAACCCAATAGAGGGCCAGGCGAAGAGCGGTGGGATAGACGTCATTGGTGGATTGAGAACAGTTGACGTGGTTGTTGGGATGACAGAACTGATATTGTCCCTTTTGGCGGCCCATCAACTCCAAAGCCCGATTAGCGATGACCTCGTTGATGTTCATGTTGGTGGAAGTGCCGGCTCCGCCCTGAATGACATCCACCGGGAACTGATCCAGAAAGGCCCCGGCCTTGATTTCTTCCGCCGCCCGGCAGATCATCAGACCAGGCGTTTGCTGGAGAAGACCAAGCTCCAGATTGGTTCTGGCCGCCGCCAGCTTGACGGCGGCCAAGGCTTTGATCAAATCCGGGCAGGTGTTCAGGGGCTGGCCGGATATCTGGAAGTTGTGTACGGCCCGGGCGGTCTGGACGCCGTAATAAGCGTCGAAAGGCAGTTCCAGTTCGCCTAGAAAATCATGTTCCAAACGCATCATGATATTTCTCCGTCAAGACGATTCGATCAACCCCAGGCCGGGATCCAGGGCGGCCAGGCCCGCTCGTTTCAGGTACTGGTCATAGGCTCGGCTGCTATATGTCCCCAAGGCGGACAAGACGGCCGTCGGGCTGTCGGACTGGCCCGAGACGGAATTTCACAAGCGTTAAAAAAATATCGACGGAGCCTCCAAAATCGTGTAAAATCAAGTTGATAGACATGAAACACGAGAAGATTCCGCTGATGTGCGATTGTACCAAAGATTCATTTAAATTTCCACCCCAAAAACGGCGTAAACGACAAGACGACCTCAAGATGCGATCGCCCTGCCGCTTTGACGCCCCCTTGCGTTTGACGACAGCTCCTTGATTGACCTGACGGGACGGATTGCTTGCTTTTGTCTGTCATTCCGCCTAAAATAAAGGCCATTGGATTATGAAACACAAAGTGAAGATTGTCGAACAGGCGAAATCTGATATGCGGTCGATTTACAAATATATCGCCGAACAGTTGTCAGAGCCGCAAACCGCAGCTTTCAGCGCCGCATCGGAGAGATTTCGGCGAGGCGAACGCCCATGTCATACGCATTTGGCAGTCTATTGGAAATTGCTTCTCGCGCCAGGCTCTTTTGTGGGATTCGTCGAACAT
>JAISRV010000365.1 GCA_031273445.1 Candidatus Adiutrix sp.
GAAAAGTTTCCAGAAAATCGCGCAGGTCAAAAAAAAGACCGCGAACGCGTCCGCCCCAGTAGAGAGGGTTGAAACGGCGGCGATACTGTTCGACCAGGAACGGCCGAGCCGCCTTGGAGATGTCGAAATCAGGATCAAGGCGATAGCCCAGGCCTTCAATCTGACTTAAGGCCTTGACCAGGAAGGCCAGGTCGGACGGCAGCGACAGCTGATACTGGGCCGCGATGTCGACCATGTCGTTTAAAACATGGCCCAGATTAATTTCTTTTATAGGGCGGTTGACGTGAGCTTCCATAAAAAGCTCCACTTCCACTTCAAGACGTTCCCGATCCGGAGCTTCCTCGCCGTCCACATGAACCAGCTTCAACAGGGCGTTGACGACGTCTCTCGGCTTTTTGCGGACCACGCCCAGAGTTATGTCCAGAAGGACATCGCGAGTGCGCCGGTTCAAACGGCCGACCAGACCGAAATCCAGAAGGGCCAGCCGAGGTCCCGGCTGCACCAAAAGATTCCCCGGATGGGGATCGCCGTGAAAATATCCGAACACCATGATCTGCTCGAAAACAACCTCCGCTCCGAAACAAGCCAGTTCCCTCAAATCATAGCCGGCGGCTTTAAGCGCTTCGATGTCGTTGAACTTAAGGCCCTCCACCTTCTCCATGACCACCACCTGATCCGAGCAGAGCGAGCGGTGGATATGCGGCACCTTGACCTTACTGTTGCCGGCGTAAAAGCGGCCGAAACGTTCCAGGTTCATGGCCTCCATGGTGAAATCCAGCTCCGACCTAAGCCCCCGGCTGAACTCGGCCACCAGGGCCGTCGGTCTGGTCGAGGCCATGGCCGGCAGGTGCTTTTCCACCAACTCGGCCAGTTCCATCAATATTTCCAGATCGGTGTTCACCTGCTTTTTAAGGCCGGGACGCCGCACCTTGACCACCACCTCCCGTCCGTCGGCCAATCTGGCTTCATGCACCTGGCCCACGGAAGCGGCGGCCAGCGGCGTCGGCGACAGAGAGGTCAAATCGCCGGAGGCCATTATGCCGGAGACGATGCGTTCGATGTCTTCAAAAGGCGTCGGCGCCACGGAATTCTGGAGCAGAGCGAATTCCTTAAGATAAGCTTCCGGAACCAGGTCGTCGCGCGTGGACAAATACTGCCCCCACTTTATAAACACCACGCCCAGCTCTTCCATGGCCAGCCGCACCTTCTGGGGGCGATCCAGCTGCTTTTCTTCGCCGCCGCCCAGGCCCACGAGACTGCGGACATGATCAAGAAGATCCGTCAAGCCCAGTCTGATCAAAAGGTCGTCAAAACCAAATTTGACCAGCACTGTGCCGATTTCAGTCACCCGACCCATATGCCGGTAAAATCGTCTGATGCGGCTTAGGCGATCCAGCGCGCCGTTATGACTGTTGTCGATGGAATGCATACTTGCCTTTCGCGGCGCAAAACTCGAAGAGGCGCCGCCATGTCGTCAGCTCAAGGCCGCCAGTCGGCGATTGAGAAGCGCCGTCAAACCGCGCGGACGGACTTGCCAGCCGGAACTTGCTTATGGTACCATAGAAAGACAGGCAGGGGCAATTTTTGAACGACGCGTTAAAGCGACTATCACCCATTAAAGCTCAAGGAGTTCCGCAGTCATGGACGATAAAAACAATTCCATTACGCCCCAAGAGCCGGATGACGAAAAAGAGACAGGCCGCCGGGAAGAAACTCAGGGCGGTTCTCCGGCCGCTGTTTCCTGGGAAAAGCCGCAGGCGGTTTTAGACCTGGAAGCCGCCGGTCTGCCCGCCGCCGGCCTGGGTCTGGCCGAAGCGGGGCCGTCTTCCTCCAAAAAAGACAAAAATGAACGAAATAAAGGCGGCGGTCTGATTATGGCGGCCCGTTTCCGTTGGATTTTTTTGCTGATATTGTCATTGGCCGCCATTGCGGCCTGGATGGTCGAAGCTTTCTATTCCGATCGCCCCTACAAATGGGAAGCCTTAGTCCTGGCGGCGGTTTCCTTTGTTTTGACCCTGGCCACGGCTAAAATTCTGCGCTTGCCGACGCGCGGCGGCCTGGCGGCTTTCCTGTGGTCGGCCACCTTCCTGTTTTCCGCTTTTTATGGCCCGGATGAGGCTATTTTCGGGAATGTTCCGGCGGCTTTGCCCTGGAGCGGACTTCTGACCATGATCATGATCTGGCTGGCTGTGGCCATATGGCGCAAGGTCGGCCGCTATAAAGTCGTGGA
Organism: Candidatus Adiutrix sp.; assembly: GCA_031273445.1. Lineage (GTDB taxonomy): Bacteria > Desulfobacterota > Desulfarculia > Adiutricales > Adiutricaceae > Adiutrix. The sequence continues at coordinate 2,231 of JAISRV010000365.1, forward strand.
TATCGTCATGGCCGTCATCCTGGCTTATGCGGCCTTAAGCCCGCTGTACGCGGCGGTCGACAATCTCATCGCCGGCTATGCCCTGTCTTTAAGCTTCGAAACGTTGAGCGCCAGCCCGTCTTTCCTGACCAGCCACAGCCCCTGGTTTTTATGGCCCATGACCGTGGTTGTAGCCGTTATGCTGCCTTTGGCCGTCATTTTCGCTCTTTGGGATCAGATATCCATCCTGAAACGCCCTGGCGGACGGCATGGCGGGAATTTTTTCCTGGCCCTGGCCTTTGCCGGCCTGATGCCCTACGCCTTTTTGTGTTATGGCGAGGCCGTCTCCCATAACCCGGACTGGGCCGCGGCCATTCGTTCGGTCTATCCCTCCGCTTCGTCTCAGGCCCGGGCAACACGGCCGCCGGAAACGCTGAAAGCGGCGGAAGCGCCCCTGGAGGCTGAAGAACAGAGGCCCGCCGGCTCCGGCGCGGAGCTTGCGGCTGAACCGGCGGCTCCGGTTCAAGGCGAGACCGGGCCGGTTACGGAAGAGGCCGTCACGGCCGAGGCCCCGGTTGAGGCCCCGGCCCCGGTTGAGGCCCCGGCTGAAATATCCGGCGACGAGTCGCCTCCTGCCCCCGCCCCCGATCAACAAACGATCGCCCCGCCTCCTCTGAGGCCGCTTCAAACCGAACCGCAGGCTTCGGACTTCCTTCTT
>JAISRV010000382.1 GCA_031273445.1 Candidatus Adiutrix sp.
CATACCGCCGACGCCGTCGGCTTCATCCGCCGGTTTTACCGCGGCCCCCTGGCGGCGGAAAATTATAATTACTACCCGACCGGGCTTTATAATCAGGTGACGGAGCCGGCCTTCATCGCCGATTATCTGCGCGAATTCGATCTCGGGCTGGCGCTGGACCTGGCCCACGGGGCGGTCACGGCGGCGAATCTGGGCGAACGCCCTGAAAGCTATTTCGCGGCCCTCCCGCTGGCCAGAACGGCGGAACTGCATCTGTCGCGGCCTTTTCTGCCCGCGCCGGGCTCGGGACTAATGGCGGCCGACGCCCACGGCGCGCCCGGGGCTCGCGAATGGAACTGGCTGGCTTTCGTCATTGGGAACAAGGAATTTCCCGCAGCCGTGCCGGTTTTTGTTGAATATTATCGTGATTTGGATAAACTGGAAGAAATGCAAAAACGTCTGGCCGTTTTTTTAACCGCGCCGGGCGCGGCTGGGGCCTGAGGCGAGGCCGCGTTTACCCTTACCAATTATGGTGACCTAAATGATTATCGCCGGCGAACGCGCTGACGCGGCCTGGATTGACGACCCGGCGGCCCGGCTGGAACGCAAGAATTCCTTCGACGCTTCCCTGACCATCGGCGCCGCCCGCTTCAACCGGGACACAGGGCGCCTGACCTCCAACTCCCGCCCGTTTTTATGGGCCATCGATAAGGAAACAGGTTTGATCCGTTCCGATCTGGCGCGGCCGCGCCGCTGCCCGGTCTGCGACGAATCGCCGGGGCCGGAGCTGTTCGTCAAAGACGGGTTCCGCCATGTGCGCTGCCGGAACTGCGGTCTGATCTACGTAAGCCTTGTCCTGCGCGAAGACGTGATGGAAAAATACTGGCGTGAGGAAATGACCTGGATGAGCATTCTCAACTCCGAGCCGCAGATTGAGCTCGACCGCCGCAAGTTTCAGTATGGCCTGGAACTGGCGGCCGCCCGCGTCAAGGGGCGTTCCGTTCTGGACGTCGGCAGCGGCAACGGCGTCTTCGTGCGCGTGGCCGCCGAGGCCGGCTGGGAGAGCGCCGCCCTGGAATTAAACCGGGAGAGCGGCGAAAAGATGGAAGCCGAAGGTTTCCGGGTGATCGTCAAGCGCCTGGAAACAGCCGGCCTGCCCTCCGGCAGTTTCGACCTGATAACGTTCTGGGAGGTGCTGGAGCATCTGCCGGATCCCCGGATGACCCTGGCTGAAGCCAGGCGCCTGCTTGTGGACGACGGCATTTTTCTGATTATGACGCCCAACGTCGATTCCATGGTCACCCGGCTTTTGCACGACCGGAGCAACACCTTCGGGGGGCATTCGCACCTGAATCACTTCAGCCCCTCGACCATGAACGCGCTCCTGGAAAAAGCGGGCTTAAAAGCGCTGGAAATGGAAACCGTCATTACCGAACTGGGCGCCATCAATAATTATCTGTCTTTTGAAGACCCCTACGACGGCGAAGCCGAAGCCTTCATGCCCGAATTGACCCCGGCGCTCATTCATGAGCGACTGTGGGGCTCCCGCCTGCTGACTCTGGCCGCCAGAGGCGACTTATGAACTTTTTAGGTCTCATCCCGGCCCGCGGCGGCTCCAAGGGCATCCTGCGCAAAAATATCCGCCCCATCTGCGGCCATCCCCTCATCGCCTGGACCATTCGGGCGGCTCTGGAGTCCAAACTGCTCGACGAAGTGCTGGTGTCGACCGAAGACGATGAAATCGCCTCCGTCAGCCGGGCCTACGGCGCGAAGGTGCTGGAGCGTCCGGCCGAACTGGCCCGCGACGAAACCATCAGCCGCGACGTCGTCGCCCAGGCCCTTGAGGTCACCGGCGCCCGCCATTCGGTGCTGTTGCAGCCCACTTCCCCGGTGCGCTCCCGGGGGCTGATCGACCGGGTCGTGGCCGCTTTCAACGGCGGCGCCTTCGACTCCATGGCCACCGGTTCGGAACACCCGCTTTACCCGCCTCACGGCGTGGAACACCGCCGTCAAGACATCAAATACGTCTTCGTCAACGACGGCAGCGTCATCGTCAGCACCCGCGAGACGGTCATGGCGCGGAGCTTGTTCGGGTCCCGGGCCGGCGTTCTGACGACCAGCCGCGAGGAAAATGTCGACATTGACGACGAGTTCGACTTCTGGCTGGCCGAAAAGGTGTTGGAAAGGGTTTTGGCCAGAGGTTGGGACATATGTCCGCAAAAAATATAAAACGCGCCGTGGGCGCGGCGGTCATTTTTTGCGCGGCCTCGCTGGCCCTATTTCCGGGGCGGGCGCCGGCCGCAAGCGTCGTCGAAGCGTTTATGATGCTGCCCGACGAACAGTGCGGCGGCTTCAACGCGGCTGAGCGTCAGGCCATGATTGATGAAATAACGGCGAACCCCGGCGCGGCCGGGCCGGCTTCCGTGCCCGACGTCGAACAGCCCTGGCTGCGCCTGCCCGCCGAAAACACCCTGATCCTGCAAAGGCCGCAATACGGAACCATCACCTATAAGCTTTTCGACGGGCGCTTCGCCCAGCTGCTGGCCGTCTGCCGCGGTCGCCAACGCGTATCCGCCGCCGACCCGGTCTGCGATTTCGACCTCTGCCTTTTCCGGCTGGATCGCGAAGGTCTGGCTTCAGCGCCCCACTCGGAATATCTGCCGACCGTAAGCGTATTGGATTTTACCGCGCCGGACACCTTAAACGACCCCGGGGCCGCGCGCGACATCGCCGCCATCGGCCAGGGCTACAACCACTGCCTGACCTGCAATGCCGGCGCGCAAGACCGGAACACCCTTGACATCATTACCGCCACTTCCATAAATTCAGCCGTTTGCGGCGGCTATCTGCCGCCTTACGAACTTTTGCCCCTGACGTGGAACGGGCTGGAATTCGTCAAGCCTTACGACCGCGCCGCGCCGCGCGAGGGCTGGTAGATCAGCCGTATGAATGATGCCTCAGACAACTGTAAGCCCGGCGAAGCGCCGGAAAAATTCTGGGCCGAAGCTGAGGCTCTGGCCGGAGCTCTTTTGGCCCAGATGGAATATTTTATGGCCCTGGGGGTGACGGCCTGGCCGCTCCCCCCGCCGGCCGCTGTCGTCGAGCCGGCCCCAGCGGCCCGGCCGATTCCAGAGTCAGAGAGGCCGCCCGCCGCCGGGCGACGGCCCCGGCTGGCGGAGAAAGGCCCCGGCCAGCCGGACTTTTCCGCCGCGCCCTCCCTGGAAGCCCTGTCCGCTATGGCCTCCGCCATCCCGGGCCGCCAGGCCGCCTTCGGGGCGAACCGGACTTTCGGACGCGGGGCGGGAAACCCGATCATTGTGTTTGTGGGGCCGAACCCCGGGCTGCATGATGGCGATTGCGGCGCGCTCCTGCGGGCCATGATAGAAAAGGGGATGAAACTTTCAGCTGCGGATTATTACGTCACTTCGGTCTGCAAATGCGCCCCGAACGACGATGACGCCCCGGACGCGGCCTGCCTGACCATACTGAAACGCGAATTGACTCTGTTGAACCCTAAAATTGTCCTGGCCTTGGGGCAGACGACCGGGCGTATTTTAAGCGGGCGGCCCCAGGCGCCGCTCGGCCTTTTGAGATCCAGCACCCATGTGGTCAAAAGCCTGCCCGCCGCCTGGCTGCGGGTGACCTACGACCTGGAGGACATTCTTTCGTCCCCGGCCATAAAAAAAGAGGCCTGGAAAGACCTGCAGCGGATAATGGCCGTGGTCGGAAAAATAAAAGAAAGCTGAAGCCTGGGGCGGAAGGCGGCTAGCGTCCTGTACGGTTAGTTCCTTCTAACCACACAGTCCACTAGGCCGGCGCGAGGGCCGGTTTCGCCTTCCGTCCATAAACCGGAGATTGTAAAACATGACCGGAATCGTCATCAACCTGCCCTATACCGCCCAGAGCGCCCCCGCTCCGGTTTTAAAGCGTCTTGACCTCAACGCGGAAAGCTGGCGACTGGAGCACTGGCGGCTGATCGACCCGCCTCTGGCCGAGGTCGTGGCCAGGGCGGCAATTTTTGAAAAAAAAACGAAAAGGGTTGAACGGCCGGTCATTATCTATCCGTTCAGTCCTCTGGTGGCCGATCCCTGGGGCCTGTGGGCCGCCGAACTCAACGGCGAAGAGGCGGGCGCCGCCCGCCAGGCCCCGGCCCCCGGCTTCATTGCCCGAACCACTGAGGGGCGGCCTATAAACTTCAGCCCGAAAGACCGCGACGTCATTTTCAGCCGCGCCGTCGCCCCCTTTCATCAGCAGTTGGAACAGACTGCGCGGGAGTTGATGGAAAAATCCCCACTGGTGCTTATTCTGACCATCCGCTCCTTCACTTCCAGGCCGCTGTCTTTCGAAAAAGACAAAAAATACCCGCGGCCGCAGGCGGCCGTTGGGGCTACGGCCGCGGTCACTCCCCCAGGCCTGTCGCACATGGCCGGAGAGGCCTTCCATTCCCTGCGCTGGTGGGTGGAACTCAACCGGCCTCAGGGCGGAGCCTTCGTGCCGCCGGGCTTGCGCGGCCACCCTCGGGTGCGGGCCCTGGGTTTGTCGCTGTGTCGCGGCCTTTATATGGATGAGCGCAGCGGGCGAAAAAAATCATCCGCCAAATCGGCGGCCCGCGTTCTGGCCACGGCGCTGAACCTTCTGGACCAGGAACTGGAGCGGGTAGCCGCGCTTCGGCTCGACCGCGCCGGAAGGCCCGGCGCTTCAAGCGCCTCTAAAACGCCTTCGCCCGTAATCAAGGCCGGTCGCTAAGCGCGAGCGATTCTTTTTGGATGACCAAGAGGATTTCATGTATTTGACGCGCGCCCATGTTGACTTGGGTCTATGTTTTGCATAACATATGTCTATTGGACTGCGCGGTTAATTCCGTCCCTCAAAGCAGGGCCGGAATTAACCTTTCGGAAATTTTTCAGTAAAAAACGAAACGGAGACCACCTCGTCGTTGGATCATGAAATTGAAATAAACTTCAAAGCGCAGTTCGCCAACAATCAGGCCCGTATCCGCGAGTTGCGGCGTTACGCCACGGCGGGGTTCGCGCGCGTCTTCGACCTGGCGCCGGGTTTATTGCAGGTCAATGCCCCGGGCCTGCCCGGGTTTGTGGATGACGCCGCGACGCCTCACGGCCTCCGTCAGGGCCGCAACCCGGTCTGGCCGACGCCGGATACGGCTTGCGGCCGCGGCGCTGAGGATGAAACGCGCCTCCCGGCGGTGGAAAGCCTGATCCTGATAGGTTCATCCGGCTCCATAGGGCATACAGTGTCCTCCGACCTTGATTACTGGGTCTGCTATGACCCCCGCCGCTTTAATGCGCACGAATTGTCGTTGTTCAGTCAAAAACTGGCCGCCGTCAGCCTGTGGGCTCAAAAAGAGCACGATACCGAAGCCAATTTTTATCTGGTCAATCTTGACGAGCTGCTCCAGGGCCGTATTCTGCGCCTGGGCGACGATGAAACCGAAGGCGAAGCGGCGCCGCACCTTTTGCTGGAGGAACTGTACCGGACCATGCTTTATGTGGCCGGCCGCCTGCCGGTCTGGCTGGGGCTGCCGCTTTCAGCGGACGCCGAAAGCTATCGGCGCCTGGCCGGGCGGCTTACGGCTAAGGAGGACAGCGAATACGTCGATCTCGGCTTTCCGGTCATGCCCTCGCCGCAGGAATTTCTGGCCGCGGCGCTGTGGCTGGCCCGCAAGTCCGAGGCTGATCCCTTCAAGGGCATTCTGAAGATAGTCGCCCTTCTGGAATACGTGGAATCCGATTTCGCCGGCCCCCTTTTGTGCAATGAAGTCAAACGCGCCATTTTCAGCGCCCGGCCGGAAGAGTTGCCGGTGGACCCATATACCCTGACGGTGAACAGGGTGACGGAATATGGCGCGGCCAGCCTTACCCCTGACCAGTTGAATCTCCTGCGAACGGCGGCGGCCATTAAAATTATGGGCAGCGGCGGCTCACGGCCCGTCTTCGCCCTACCTAAAAACTCTCCCAAAAAAAAGATGTTGGACAGTTGGGCCGAGCGCTGGGGCTGGAGCCAGGAACGCTTGGCTCATCTCAACAACTACAGCCTGTGGCCGGAACGGGAGCGGCTGAATATTGGCGGGGAACTGCTGAATATGCTGATGAGCGTATACACCCGCATTGCCCACAGGTTGATCATAAAATATCCCGGCCAGGTCAATCCGCAGGATGCCGAACTGGTGCCCCTGGCCGCCCGCATTCTAGCCCGCCAGGGCGGGCTGGACGCCACAGTGGAGCCGCTGCCCTCCTACCTCCACCGCAAAAGCATCGTCGGCGACATGTTCCTGGTGCGCGATTCCGCCCAGACCCGCTGGAATCTGTATGCCGTAGCCGGCGGGCGGGAACCGCCGGCCGGCGAAGCCTGTGAAGACAACCTTATCTACAGCGCCGCCAGAGCCGCCCGCGTCGCCGCCTGGCTGGTCAATAATCAACTCTATTCCCCTTCCCTTAATTTATGCATCAGGGCCGGCGACGACGACGACAGCCTCACTTGGCGCGCGTTTATGGATTTTTTGAATATTCTTCAGCGCGAATTTCCGCCGCCGGACTTCCGCGCCCGCAACGACGCCCTCTGGTCCGTCGGCGGCTGCGGCCGCACGGTGCTGGTTCCGAATTTCGAATTGCCCGCCGCCCATGAGGAACTGAGCACGGCCGACTTCATCTGCCGCACCGGCTGGGGAGAAATGCGCCACCACTATATAGACCTTGAAGATCTGAAGACCATGGCCGACAAATATTTGAAAATAGCCCGCAGGGTCTCGAAAGAGAGCGAATCGGCGGTGGAAGACCTGGTCTTCCACATCCCCGGGACCCCGGCCATGAAAAAAATAATCATGAACATAAAAGGCGCCCTGGCGGCTATGAAGCGCGGCAGGATCATCGAAACAAGCTATAAAAGCCGTCTGGACCTGTGAGGTGATTTATGACTATAATCTGTTCCGGCTCCCTTGCCTTTGACCGCCTGATGTCTTACCCCGGCGTTTTCGCCGAAAGCATCATCGCCGAAAAACTCGATCTCCTGAACGTCTGCTTTCTGGTGGATACGGTGCGGCGCGCCTATGGCGGAACAG
>JAISRV010000158.1 GCA_031273445.1 Candidatus Adiutrix sp.
ACGCAACGCGTCGAAAGCGCCGAAGACATGCTGGCCGCGCTGAAAAACATGGATTTTCAAACCCTGATCATGGCCGCCGCGCCGGCCGACTTCCGCCCGGCCGAACGCGTCGGCGGCAAAATCAAGAAAGCCGGCGGCCTGCCGACCCTGGCCCTGGCGCCCGCCCCGGACATTCTGAAAAGCCTGCCCCGGGCCAAAGGACAGGTCTTCATCGGCTTCGCCGCCGAAGACCGGGACATAGTGGAAAGGGCCAGGGGCAAACTAAAAGACAAGAATCTGGACCTGGTGGCCGCCAATCAGGCCGGCGGGCCCGCTTCCGCCTTCGCCGCCGAAGACAACCATCTCTGGCTGGTCTTCAAAGACGGCCGGGCGGAAGAGATCAGCCCGCGCCCCAAATTCGCCGCGGCCTGGGCCATAATCGACGCGGCCTCGCCGCTCATGGGCTGACGCCGCGGCAAAGCAGGAAGGGAAAAATTTTGCCGAAACCGGATAAATTTCCACACGCCGGTTCCGGGGGAGTCTCGCGTCTGGTTTCCGACCGCTTTCAATACGCCGGTTCCCGAGGGGTTTCGCGTCTTATTTCCGACCGCCTTGATCCTAATGCCATACTGGAGGCGGAAATAGGCCCGGCTTACCGCGAGTACCGCCGCCGCTGGAACCTGGCCCGCACTTTCGCCGAAGACCCGCCTTTCCCTCTCCATGTCGATTACGAGATGAAATTCGCTTGCAACCTCCGCTGCCCCATGTGCCTGATGAGCCTGCCGCCGGAGAAACGCGCCGGCTACGGCCAGGCCGGGGCGGAGTTGGGGGCGCAAACCGTGGCCGACCTTATCGACGAAGGCGCGGCTTCAGGGCAGATGGCCATGGGTTTCGGGGGGCTGTGGGAGCCGCTTCTTTCGCCGCACCTGCCCGAATTGGTGGAGCGGGCCAGGCGCAAAGGTCTGGTGGACGTGATGTTCAACACCAACGGCCTGTTGCTGACGGAAAAAACCGGCCTTGAACTGATCAGAGGCGGCCTGACCCGGTTGATGATCAGCCTCGACGCGGACACCAGGGCCACTTACGACAAAATGCGCGTCGGCTCCGATTTTGAAACCGTTTGCGCCAATATAAAAAACTTCCTCAAACTGCGTAAAAAATTAAACAGCCGCCTGCCTCTAGTCCGTCTGAGCTTTTGCCTGACGGCTTTGAACGAGCACGAGCTGGACGCTTTCATGAACCGGTGGCGCGAAGAGGTCGATTTTTTCTCCATCCAGAGCTATGGCCGCTACGACGGCGCCGCCCCGCCCGGTTTTCCCGCCCAAAACCGGCAGCCTGCGCCGGCCGGCCGCTGCGCCCAGCCCCACAAGCGGCTTCTGGTGCGCCATAACGGCCAGGTTCTGCCCTGCTGCGACGCCTCGGCCGCGGCGGGCCTGACCGTCGGCCGATTGCAGGAGGAGCGGCTCGCCGACATTTGGCGGGGGCGGCCTTTAACCGAGCTGCGTCAGTCCCTGAAAAACGAGGATTACAGCGGGCCGGCCGCGCTCTGTCTGGCCTGCCGGGAAAAATTTCAGCCGCCTTTCACTTTTTAGGCGTGTCCCACAGCTTGTCGCTCAGGTACCTGAAGCCGGCGTCGCAGAGAATGGTCGCCACTACCGCCGAAGGCGGCAGTTCGCTCGCCAGCTTAAAAGCCGCAGCCACGTTGGCGCCGGAACTCATGCCCACGAACAGCCCTTCCAGCCGGGCCAGTTGCAGCGTCATTTCCCTCGCCTCTTCAGTGGAGACCACAATGAAGCTGTCCACCAGCGATTCGTCGAAAAAACCCGACGGCACGCTGGGCATATAGCGGATGCCCTCCAGCCCGTGCAGCGGAGAACTTGGGCGCATGACGCAGGTCTGAACATCGGGATTGAAGGCTTTCAGCCGCCGGGCCACGCCCACGAAAGTTCCGGCCGTGCCGGCGCCGGCCACAAAATGGCTGACCCGGCCGCCGGTCTGCTCCCAGATCTCCACCCCCGTCGTGTTGTAGTGGGCGCGCCAATTCTCGTCATTGTTGTACTGGTCAGGGTGGTAGTAGAGATGGGGGCTGCGGTCGAAAATGCTCTGGACCATGGCGATGGCCCCTTCAGGGCCGCGCACCGGGTCCGTTTCAATTATGTCCGCATTGAAAGCTTTGAGAATGCGCTTCCGCTCCTGATTGGCGTTGCGCGGCAGACACAGGGCCACTTTATAGCCCAGGGCGGCGCCGATCATGGCGTAAGCTATGCCCATGTTGCCGCTGGTGGCGTCGATAAGCGTCTTGTCTGGCGTAAGTTCGCCCGAACGTATGCCTTCCCGGATCATGGCCCGGGCCGGCCGGTCTTTGACCGAGCCGCTGGGGTTCAGAAACTCGGCCTTGGCCAGAACGCCGGCCGCGGATTCGCCCGCGCGGATATGCCTGAGTTTGATCAGTGGGGTCATCCCGATGGAGTCAAGCAGCATGGGCGCTCCAAAGCGAATTTAAAAACCGGCCACTCGCGCCCTGTGCGGTTAGTTCCTTCTAACCGCACAGGGCGCTAGCCAGGCGCGAGAGCGACTGGCCGACAGCGCCGCTGTCGAATTTTCTTGAAAATCGCATTTTCAATAAAATTTCCGAAAGGTTAATTCCGGCCCTGCTTTGAGGGACGGAATTAACCGCACAGTCCACTAGCTGACGGCGAAAGCCCGCCGCCGTCAATTATACATCGGTCTGGCAATGCCCAGCTTGCGCATGCGGTGCAAAAGGGTGGAGCGAGGCAGCCCCAGCGCCCTGGCCGCGCCGTTGGGGCCGGCGATCACGCCGCCGGAAGCGTTGTGGGATTTGATGATGTGCCTGCGCACCAGCCCGGCCAGGGGATCCCGCGCGCCGTCGTCGCTTTCCCGGCCGCGCATGAAGCCGCGGGGGGCCGCACGGCGGCCCTCCGCGGCCGGCGACAAGTCCGGCTTTTCGCCGGGCCGGGTCTTTTCGGCCATAAAATAGCTCTCCGACTGCTCTATGGCTTCAGCCACCAGCAACGGGGTCAGCCCTCCGTTGACGTTCTGGGCGATCACCAGCCTGGTCATAAGATTGGAGAGTTCGCGTGTGTTGCCGGGCCAGTGATATTCGGAAAGAGCCTTGGCCACCTCCCTGGTGTAGCTGAGGTCAGGGAGACCCAGACGCTCGGCCGAGCGGGCCGACAGCACCCTGGCCAGAGACGGAATGTCTTCGGGGCGCGCCCGCAGGGGCGGCAGTTCAATGGCGTAAACGGAAATACGATGGAACAGGTCGCCCCTGAGCCGCCCCTGGCTGATGGCCTCGCCGACGTGAACGTTGGTGGCGGCCACGATCCTCATATCCACCATGATGGGGACGCTCTCGCCCACGCGCTCGAAACTCATGTCGTCGAGAACCTGAAGGAGCTTGCTTTGCATGTCCAGGGAAAGTTCCGCCACCTCGTCTAAAAACAA
>JAISRV010000172.1 GCA_031273445.1 Candidatus Adiutrix sp.
TATGCCCATTGAGTTGGCCAGAAAAGCCATTTCCGACAGTTCCAGGGCCATGGCCCTGGCGCCGGCCGAACTTCTGGCCGAAACCGCCCGCGTCATGGCCGGCGCGCTGGCCGGAGGCGGCTCCATTTTCATCTGCGGCAACGGCGGCAGCGCCGCCCAGGCCCAGCATTTCGCGGCCGAATTCGTGGGCCGCTTTCTGATGGAACGGCCGGCCTTGCCCGCGGTGGCCCTGACCACCGACGCCTCCATTCTGACGGCCGTCGGCAACGACTATGGCTTTGAGGAAATTTTCGCCCGGCAAACCCGGGCTCTTCTGCGCCCGGGGGACATCCTCTGGGCCATCTCCACCAGCGGCCGCTCGCCCAATGTGCTGAAAGCTCTGGAAGCGGCCCGGGAGGCCGGCGGCAAAACCGTATTCATGTGCGGGCGCGCGGCGCCGGAAGGCGTCGCCGCCGACATCATCCTCGCCGCGCCCGGGCCGGAGACGCCGCGCATCCAGGAAATGCACCTTTTATACGGCCACACGCTCTGCCAACTGGTGGACCACCTTTTGTTCGCCGCCCCCGGCGAACTGGACAAAAACCAATGAAGCTGCCCGACCTTGACTTCCAGGCCGTCCGCACCACCCGCCTGGACGGACGGCATTCCAAAGTCAAAATAGCCGACTTCGCCAAACCGCTCAGAAGCGGCGCCAGTCTGGCCGATTTTTTCGAGGGTTTGCCGCGGATACTGGCCGCGGCCGATCTGCGCGAAGCGGCCGCCCTGATCGTCAGGGCCAAGCGGGCCGGCCGCCCGGTGATCCTGGGCATGGGCGGGCATGTCGTCAAAGTCGGCCTGGGGCCGGCGATCATCGGCCTTTTGGAGCGCGGGCTCATCGACGCGGTGGCGGCTAACGGCTCGGTCATGGTGCACGACTCCGAGGCGGCCCTGGTCGGCGCCACCTCGGAAGACGTAGGCGCGACCCTGGGCCGCGGCGCCTTCGGCGTCACGGACGAAACGGGGCGGTTGCTGAACCGGGCCGCCCTGGAGGCGGCCGCGCAAAATATGGGCCTCGGCCGCGCCGTCGGCGAAGCCCTTTTGCGCCTGAACCCGCCGCACCTCAAGGTCAGCCTGCTGGCCGCCTGCGCCCGGCTGAACAAGCCCGCGACCATTCACGCGGCCGTGGGCACCGATGTCTACAACATTCATCCCGAAGCCGACGGCGCGGCCCTGGGCGCGGCCACCATGGCCGACTTCCGCCTCTTCTGCCGCCTCTGCGCGACCCTGGAAGGCGGCGTATTCATCAACCTCGGTTCGGCGGTGATATTGCCGGAAGTTTTTTTGAAGGCGCTCACGCTGGTCCGGAATCTCGGGCATAAAGTCGAAAACCTGACCACCATCAACATGGATTTCATCCGCCACTACCGCCCTCAGGTCAACGTGGTGGGACGCCCCACCCAGGAAGGCGGCCGTGGTTTTTACTTCATCGGGCATCACGAGATCATGTTTCCGCTGTTGATGTCTCTGGTGCTGGAAAAAAACCTTGAGGAGGGCTTATGAACGATCAAGAGGTCAAGGCCTGGAGTCTGGAATGCCAGGCGAACGATCTGATGAAAAAGATGGAGAAACGCGGTTTTCAGGCTTCTTATGCTCCTACGGCCGAGGCCGCCAAAAAAGCCGTTCTGGAGCTTGTGCCCAAGACCGGGGCTGTGGCTCTCCTGGGCAGTCAGACCATGAACCAGCTCGGCGTCTTCGGGGCATTGCGCGAAAGCGGGCGCGAACTGGTCGACCACGCCCTCAAGACGGCCGGTCTCAGCCCTGAAGAAGCCCACGACTACCGCCGCCGCGTTTTCGCCGCCGAAGCCATGCTGGCCAGCGTCAACGCCGTCGACGCGGAAGGCCGGCTCTACAATATAGACGGCGTCGGCAATCGCGTCGCGGCCATGATCTTCGGCCCGAAAAAGGTCATTTTGGCCGTCAGCCTGAACAAGGTCGCGCCCACGCCGGAAGAGGCCTGGCGGCGGGCCCGCAACATCGCCGCGCCGATGAACAACCGGCGGCTGAACACCGTCAACCCGTGCGTCAAGTCCGGCCGCTGCCATAACTGCCAGCTGCCCTCCAGCATCTGCAACTACTTTAGCATTATCGACCGCTCCCGGCCCGAGGGCCGCATCGCCGTGGTTCTGATCGGCGAAGAGGCCGGTTATTGACGCTCGCACTGTCTGAAGGCGGCCGGCCTGAGCGAACCGGCCCGAATCAGCGGCTTTTTAAACTCAGCGGATGGTGAAACAATGCCCATATATGAATACTCCTGCCCGGCCTGCGGCCACGCTTTTGAAGAACTGACGCGCAATTCGCGCGAAAAGGCGGTCTGCCCGAAATGCGGGAGCGAAAATTGTCATAAGCTTATGTCCGCCTCCTGTTTCCTCTCCAAAAACTCCGCCGGACAGACGACCGGCGGCTCCGCCGGGGTCGGCGGCTGCTCCGGCTGCGCGGCTTCGTCCTGCGCGACCTGCGGCAAATAATATGCCGACCGCGGGTTTGCTCAAAATAGGCGCGCGCGGCAGCCCGCTGTCGCTGGCCCAGACCGGCCTGACGGCCGGGCTGCTGGAAGCGGCCCATCCGGGGCTGCTGACGGAAATTGTGCCCATTAAAACCGCCGGAGACCGCCTCCTGGAGGCGCCTCTGGCCAAAATAGGCGGCAAGGGCCTGTTCGTCAAGGAAATTGAGGAAGCCCTCCTTTCCGGCGCCATTGACCTGGCCGTCCACAGCGCCAAGGACTTGCCCGCCGAACTGCCCGCGGGCCTGAGGCTGGGGGCGACTCCGGAGCGAGCGGACTTTCGCGACGTTCTCGTCGCCCGCGCGCCGGGCGGGCTAACGGCGCTTCCCGCCGGGGCCAGGGTGGGCACCTCCGGCCTGCGGCGGCAGGCCCAGCTTTTGGCCGCGCGGCCTGATCTGGCTATAAGCGGCCTGCGAGGCAATGTGGGCACGCGCCTGAAAAAGCTGGCGACCGATTTTGAAGCCATTGTCCTGGCCGCGGCCGGTCTGGCGCGCCTGAAGGCGACCGGGCCGAACCTGACCCTGCTGGCGCCGGAGGTCATGCTGCCGGCCGCCGGGCAGGGCGTGCTGGCGCTGGAGACGCGGGTCGGGGACGACCGCGTTCTCGGCCTTTTGGCGCCCCTGAATCACCGGCCCACAGCCCTGGCCCTGGCGGCCGAACGCGGCTTCCTGCGCCGACTGGGCAGCGGCTGCCAGTCGCCCGTAGCCGCTCTGGCCCGGCTGGACAAAGGGCGAATGACCCTTGAAGGCCTCATCGCCTCCCTTGACGGACGTGAAGTCGTTCGCGGCCGAAAGACCGCCTCTGTAGCCGCGCCGGAAGCCGCGGCCGGTCTGGGTTCGGCGCTGGCCCTGGAGCTTCTTGAGCGGGGCGGCCGAAAAATTATGACCGCCAATGAAGGAATCTGAAATATTATGAACGGAATCGTCTATCTGGTAGGCGCCGGGCCCGGAGCGCCGGGTCTGATGACCCTGCGCGCGGCGGCGCTGGTCAGGCGGGCCGAAGTGCTGGTCTACGACTATCTGGCCGCCCCGGAAATTCTGGATATGGCCCCGAAAACCTGCCGCCGGATATACGTCGGCAAGATGAGCGGCAACCACGCCAGGCCCCAGGCGGAAATCAACCGCCTTCTGATTGAGGAAGCCAGGGCCGGGCGGGTGGTGGTGCGTCTCAAAGGCGGCGATCCCTACATATTCGGCCGCGGCGGGGAAGAAGGCCTGGAACTGGCCGCCGCCGGGGTGGCCTTCGAGGAGACGCCGGGCGTGAGCTCCACCGTGGCCGCCGCCGCCTATGCCGGCATTCCCCTGACTCACCGCGGCCTGAGTTCCCAAGCCGTTCTGATCACCGGACACGAACGCTCCGGCCAGGAAGAGTCGGCCCACGACTGGGAGGCGCTCGCCAGAATGGGCACGATTTCCATGGTCATGGGGGTGAGAAACCTTGATTGCGTCTGCGGCGCCCTCATCCGCGCGGGGCGGGACAAAAACACGCCGGCGGCTCTGATTCAATGGGGGACCACCAGCCGGCAGAGAACCCTGACCGGCGTCCTGGAAACGCTGCCCCGCCTGGCCGCCGAACAAAACATCGCCCCCCCGGCTCTTTTCGTGGCCGGAGAAGTGGTGCGGCTCCGGGAGAAGCTCAACTGGTTTGAAACCAGGCCGCTGTTCGGCCGCTGCATTCTGGTGACCCGCAGCCGCGAACAGGCCAGCCGCCTGGCCGGGGCTCTTGACGAACTGGGGGCCGAAGTGTGGGAGCGCCCCACCATCGCCATAGAGCCGCTGAACGACCCTGCCTATTTGAAAGAAACGTTTTCCAGCCTGCCGGACTATGACTGGCTGATCTTCACCAGCCCCAACGGCGTTAAAATATTCATGGAGGCGCTTTGGGCCGGCGGCGCCGACGCCCGCGCCCTGGCCGGGCTCAAAATCGCCGTGATCGGCCCGGCCACGGCCGAGGCTCTGAAGCCCTTCGGCCTGAAAGCCGA
>JAISRV010000176.1 GCA_031273445.1 Candidatus Adiutrix sp.
CTGGCGGTCAAGCGCATTTTCGACTCGAAAACCTTCGACAACGGCACTATCTGCGCTTCCGAGCAGTCCATCGTCACCGAGACCTCCATCCGCCAGGCGGTCATGGAGGAAGTGCGGAAGCAGGGCGGCTACTTTCTGCCTCCGGGCGATTCGGAGCGGGTGGAAAAAATGCTCATGGGCCCCGGCGGCGCCATGAACGCCAAACTGGTGGGCCGCACCGCCGAATACATTGCCCAGGAGGCCGGGGTCTCCGTTCCCCAGGGCACGCGGGTGCTGTTGGGCGAAGAGACGAGAGTCGGCGAGAAGTTTCCCTATTCCAAAGAGAAACTCATGCCGGTTCTCGGATTTTATGTTGAAGAGGGCTGGGAAAAAGCCTGTGAACGCTGCATTGAGATTCTGACCCTGGAAGGCGCGGGGCACACCATGAGCATCCACTCGCGGGACGAAAGCATCATCCGCGAGTTCGGCCTTAAAAAGCCGGTCTCCAGGCTCATCGTCAACTCCCCGGCGGCGCTGGCCGGCGTGGGGGCCACCACCGGCCTGATTCCCTCCCTGACTTTGGGTTGCGGCGCGATCGGGCGCAACTCCACTTCCGACAATGTCGGCCCCTTGAATCTCATAAATATCCGCCGGGTGGCCTACGGCCTCCGTGAACTTGAAGACATTCGCCCGCAGAATCCGGGCCGCGGCGGCGCGTCGTCCGATTGTCCCGGCCCCGCCTCCGTAGACGAGGCTCTGGTCGAGGCCCTGGTGCAGAAAATAGTGGAACGCTTAAAAGCGGCCCTGTAAGGGTCGGACTTTATTTGGAGGAAAAAAATGGCAACAAATACTCAACAAGCCCTCGGCATGATTGAAACCAAAGGGCTGGTCGGCGCCATTGAAGCGGCCGACGCCATGGTCAAAGCGGCCAATGTCGTTCTGATCGGCAAAGAACACGTGGGCGGCGGCCTGGTGACGGTTATGGTTCGCGGCGACGTCGGCGCGGTCAAGGCCGCCACCGACGCCGGCGCCGCGGCGGCCGGCCGGGTCGGCGAACTGCTGAGCGTCCACGTCATTCCGCGCCCGGCCGGGGAAGTGGAAATGATTCTGCCTCGTCAGAAGGCCGATTTTGAGAGCGGCCTTTGATTGAGCCTTCGCTCCGGCGGACGGGCCCGCCTGTGTGCGCCGCCCGGGTTCGGCCGGATCATGTGAATGACCGAATCGGCCCTGATGTCCGGCCTGGCTGTGACAGGCCGATTCCAACACCAGCGGGCGCGCCCGCAAGGAGAATATTATGGCCAACGATACCCGTGCTCTGGGAATGATTGAAACCAAAGGTCTGGTCGGCGCCGTCGAGGCGGCCGACGCCATGGTCAAAGCCGCCAATGTCGTCCTCATCGGCAAAGTCCAGGTGGGCGGCGGTCTGGTGACGGTTATGGTTCGCGGCGACGTCGGCGCGGTCAAGGCCGCCACTGACGCCGGCGCCGCGGCGGCCGGCCGGGTCGGCGAACTGTTGAGCGTCCATGTCATTCCCCGCCCCCACAGCGAAGTGGAAGCTATTCTGCCCAAGCTGGAAGGTTGACGGCAAACGCGGACTGTAAATGAACAGAAATAAATACAGAGGCGAAGCTTCGGCCGGGGCCGCAAAAAACGCGGCGGCGGCCCGGGCCGACCCTGTTGCGGCGCTTGAGAAGGCCGCCGAGGGCGAAACCGCGGCCGGCCTCTCTTTGGCCGCCACGGTGGGCGAAAGCGGCCTGACCCAGGACGACTTTCTGGCGGCCGTGGAAAAGAGCCTGACCCGACGCGAGAAGCCGCGCGGCGGCGAAGCGCTTAAGGTGGGCCTCGACCTGGGCACAGCTTCCATCGTTCTGGTGGTGTTGGGCGAAAACGACCGCCCCCTGGCCGCCGCCCGTCGTTTCGCGCAAGTGGTCAGAGACGGGCTGGTCGTCGACTTCAGCGCGGCCCGGACCATTGTCGAAGAGCTGAAGGCCGAGCTGCAGAAAGACCTGGGCGTCGAACTCATGGAGACGGCCATAGCCGTTCCGCCGGGCACCGGCGATCGCGACACGGCCGCCCACCGCTATGTGGCCTCCGGCGCCGGGCTGGAAGTCGGCGCCGTCATGGATGAACCCAGCGCGGCCAACCTGGTTTTGGGCCTGAAAAACGGCGCGATCGTCGATATCGGCGGCGGAACCACCGGGGTGGCGGTGTTGCGGGACGGCCAGGTCGTGCGCACCTTCGACGAAGCCACCGGCGGAGTCCATTTGAGCCTGGTTCTGGCCGGCCACTACCGCATAAGTTTCGAAGAGGCCGAAGCCATGAAGCAAAAACCGGAAAACGCCCGCAAGATCGTGCCCCTGGCGGCGCCGGTGCTGCAAAAGATCGGCACTATAATCCGGCGCGGTTTGGGCGATTATCCGGCCGAAGTCATTCACCTGGTCGGCGGCACGGCCGCGACCCTGGGCATAGAAAAAATAATCGGCCTGGAGGTCGGGCGGCCCGTCAGGGTTTCCGCCCGCCCGATACTGGTCACCCCCGCGGGCATAGCCCTGGGCTGCGAGGCGGCCGCGTCGGCCGCCCCGCTGGAAATTTGAGGAGCTCGACATGCAAATCAGCGACGATTTGGTCAAATACATAGCCGGAGAAATAAAAAAGCGCCTGGACGCGTCGCCGCCCCGCCGCGCCCTGATTCTGGTGGGCCGCTTCGACGATCTCAGCGCCACCGCTCTGGCTCGGCTGCAAGAACGCTTTGATGTGCGCGAGCATTTGAACTGGGACGACCCCGTCCCGACAGAGGCGGCCGTCCTCATCGCCAAGCTGGGCCTTCAGGCTTTGGTGCGTGTGGCCGAAGGCGACGAGGGCTGCACGGTCGAAGGCCGGGCCCTCTTGGCCGCCCTTTTGAACGGCCAGCCCGTGGCCGCCCTGAAAGACGGCCTGGCCTGGCGCGCCTATATGGCGACAGCCCCGCGCGCGCTTCTGGCCCGCTACGCCCACTGTGAAAACGTCCTGATCTCATATGGCCTGAAGCTGGTCGCCGAGGAAGAGGCGGCCGAGGCCCTCCTGGGCCGCGCGCCCGCCCCGGCGGTTTTCGGCGGCGGGCTGGCCTCGCCGCCCGCCGCGCCCGCTTCGGCCGCCCCCGGGGGCGGCCGCCCTGAGGGGGCGGCCGCGAAACACAAAGGGCGGGTGCTGACCGAAGCGGATATTATGACTCTCTGCCCCGCTTCCAGGGGCTTCGGGCAAAACCTGTCGCTAAACCCGGGCGACATTTTGACCCCTTTGGCCAAGGACTATGCGCAGGCCATGAAAATCGCCGTGGCGAAAGCCTAACATGGTCGCCCCCGGAGAGGGGCGACGGAGCGAAGCGACTGGTTGAGAGGCTTAAGAGGCCCCTGGCTGGGCAAAAATCACATTTTTTGCCCGGCTGCGACCCAGCCAGCCAAGCCGATCAAGTAAAATTGCTGAAAAAGGCAGGCTAGGATGATAATCTGCAAAGTGGTCGGCAACCTCTGGGCCACCAAAAAAGACGACAAACTCAACGGCTATAAATTATTGGTCGTTCGTTCCCATGGGGAAGGCGAAACCCCTGAAACCTTTGTGGCCGTGGACACCATCGGCGCGGGCATAGGCGAAGACGTCCTGGTGACCAAGGGCAGCGTGGCCCGCAACGTTCTGCGGGAAAAGGACAGCCCGGTGGACGCGGTGGTGGTGGGCATAATCGACTCAGTGGAGGTGGACGCCCAGTTTCTCGAGCGCGGCTGAAGCGCGCTTCGGCTTTTCCAGGCCACGGCGTCTTGAGATATGGCGAATCTTAAACCTGACGCGAATCGCAGCCAAGGCTTATAATGAACCGCCGTTGACGGCCGGTCGGCGCTCAGACGCGCGGACCCGGGGGCGCGGCAAAATCCTAAGGAGGCTTTTTTATGGGGATAAACGACATCATCCTGTATCTGATGCTGATTCTTATGACCGTCGCCGGCCTGGACCGTTGTCTTTTGGGCAACCGTCTGGGCTTGGGGGAGAAATTCGAAGAAGGCTTCAACTCTCTGGGCGCCCTGGCCCTGTCTATGGTGGGGGCCATTTGCATCGCCCCTTATCTGGGTTATATCCTTCTGCCCATCGTCGGCCCTATCTATGAAGCCCTGGGGGCCAACCCGGCCATGTTCGCCACCACCCTTCTGGCCAACGACATGGGCGGCCAGCCTTTGGCCATGAGCCTTTCCGGGGCCAATGAGATTATAGCCGCCACCCCCGCCCTCGCCGATCTGTCCGCCGCCGGCGACGCCGCCGGGCTGGAGCAGGCCATCCTGGGCCTGGGCGCGGAAGCTCAGAACGCCTGGAACGCCGGCAACTTCGCCGGCCTTATCCTGGGCGCGATGATGGGCCCCACCATCGTTTTCTCAATCCCGGTGGCCCTGGGCATCATTGATGTGGAAGACCGACCTTTCTTGGCCCGCGGCATTCTCATCGGCCTGATCACCATCCCGCTGGGCTGTCTGGCCGGGGGGCTGGTGAAGGGTTATCCCTTCATGTGGATGATCATGAACCTGGTGCCGGTCATCATCGTGGCCGTGCTCATCGCGGTTGGCCTGGCTTTTATCCCCAACACCATGATTACCCTGTTCCTGTGGTTCGGAAAATTCGTCATTCTGCTCCTGACTGTGGCCCTCATTTCCGCCGGCATTGAAAGCGCGACTCTGGGCGAGTACGTGCTGATCCCGAAAATGGCCCCCATCAGCGAAGGCTTCGCGGTCATCGGCGGCATTGCCGTGGTTCTGGCCGGGGCCTTCACCCTGGTTCATCTCATGACCAAGTTCCTGGGCGGCCCCCTGGAAAAAGTGGGCGGTCTTCTGGGCATGAACAAAGTGGCCGCCGCCGGCATGGTCGCCACCCTGGCCAACAATATCGCCATGTTCTCCATCATGAAAGGCATGGATGACCGGGGCAAGGTCATCAACGTCGCCTTCTGCGTCAGCGCGGCCTTCACCTTCGGCGACCATCTCGGTTTCACCGCCGGCGTCAATAAAACCATGATCTTCGCCATGGTCGTCGGCAAGCTCGTCGGCGGCGTCACCGCGGTGATCCTGGCCTACTACATGGCCCCCAAGGCCGACCCGGCCCAGCAGGCCGAACGCGCCGCCGCCGCCGCCGCTTAACGTCCGCGAAATCGGCGCCCCGCCCCGGGGCGCCTTTGACGCCCCTGATTCATTTGAAAGGAATAGTCATGAGCGACATAGATCAAAAAAACCTCGAGAGCATGATCCGCAAGATTTTGACGGAAATAATCGCCGAAAAAGACGGCGGCCGGACCAAAGTGACGGATAAAAGCGGCATAATGTCCTTTCATACCCCGAACTGGAAGCCGGAGCCCTTCGACACCGGCAAGGCCGGCGACAAAGTCTACCTCAAAGACATGGTCACAC
>JAISRV010000267.1 GCA_031273445.1 Candidatus Adiutrix sp.
GGCCGTAGGCAGACTATTGGAGCTTTCGGCGGATGAAAAGACCCGGATGCTGTATGAAGTCAGGGAAAAAGCCCGCCGCGATGAAGCCGCCAAGATAAAGACCGCCCACAGGAAGGGCAAGGCGGAGGGCGAAGCGAAGGAGCGGATCGGCATAGCGAAAAATCTTTTGGGCATGAATTTGCCGCCGGCCGACATAGCCAAAGCAACGGGCCTACCCCTTGAGGAAATAAAAAAACTCCGCCAATAGCTCCGAAACCCACAGCAACACCGCCGTCTTCGCCGCCGCCGCTACGAGCGGCGCATGTTTCGCGGCTTTGCGCGAAGCCGTCAACGCCGTTTGGGAAGACGGCGCCGACGCCTACGCCTGGTACAGCGTTCAGGCCAGAGTCAGGCCCAGAGTCAGGCCCAGAGTCAAGCCAGGTCAGAGTCAAGCCAGGTCAGGCCAGAGTCAAGCCAGAGTCGAAGCTGGAGTCGATTCGAGAGCGTTTGCTTATGGCTTTAAACATTTGTTCGTAACACGCTTCAGCGGCATTATTGACAACCAGGCCGCCGCTTTGCTAAAATAGGCCTCATTGATAATGAGGATAAGGATAAAGGGGAGAAGCTTTAAAAAGCCAGGTATGCCAGCCTGGCTTTTTACATGCCTTAAAAATCGAGGAGGAATTGATGGCCAGCTTGCTTGAAAAAATTTGGGAAGCGCATGTTGTGGACCGGGCGCCCGGTCAGCCCGATTTGCTCTACATCGACCGGCATCTGATCCATGAGGTCACCTCCCCGCAGGCCTTCGAGGGCCTAAAGGCGGCCGGCCGCAGGGTCAGACGGCCGGATTTGACCTTTGGCGTCATTGATCATAGCATCCCGACCGACGACCGCCGCCGCCCGCTTAAAGACGAAGTGGCCGAAGCGCAGTTAGCCGCCCTGGAGAAGAATCAGGCCGAGTTCGGGCTGAAGGTTTTTTTCGGCGCCGACGACCCCAGGCAGGGCGTCATTCATGTGACCATGCCCGAACAGGGTTTGACGCTGCCCGGCGGCACTGTCGTCTGCGGCGACAGCCATACGGCCACCCACGGGGCTTTCGGCGCCGTCAGCTTCGGCATCGGCTCCAGCGAGGTGGAACATGTGCTGGCCACCCAGACCCTCTATCAGTATAAGCCCAGGGAACTGGCCGTGGAAGCGGCCGGCCGGCTGGCCCCGGGCGTGGCCGCCAAAGACCTGATCCTTCAGATCATCCACGCCCTGGGCGTGGGCGGCGGCTCCGGCTACGCCATCGAATATATGGGCGAAGGCGTCCGCGCCCTTTCCATGGAAAGCCGCATGACGCTGGCGAACATGTCCATCGAGTGCGGCGCTAAAATGGGCCTTATCGCCCCTGACGAGCTCACCGTCGAATACGTCAGGGGGCGGCCCTTCGCCCCCCAGGGCCGCGATTTCGACGAAGCCGCGCGGTGGTGGCAAACCCTTTTCACCGACCCGGGCCACCACTTCGCCCGCGCCGTCACGGTGGAGGCCGCCCAAGTCGTCCCGCGGGTCACCTGGGGGACTAACCCGGCCCAGAGCGTGGGTCTGGAAGACCGGGCGCCTGCCCCCGACAGCTTCGACGACCCCATTGAGCGCCTGGCCGCGGAAAAGGCGCTGGCTTATCAGGGTCTTAAGCCGGGCACGAAAATGAGCGACGTGCCGGTCGACTATGTCTTCATCGGCTCCTGCACCAACGGCCGCATTGAGGATTTGCGCGAAGCCGCGCGGATTATGCGCGGCCGTAAAGTGGCCGCCAATGTGACCGTGCTGGTGGCGCCGGGCTCCGGGCCGGTCAAGGCCCAGGCCGAAAAAGAGGGCCTGGCGGCGGTCTTCGTCGAGGCGGGCTGCCAGTGGCGTTATCCGGGCTGCTCAATGTGCCTGGGCATGAATCCCGACCTGGCCCCGGCCGGCAAACGTTGCGCCAGCACCTCCAACCGGAACTTTGAGGGCCGCCAGGGGCGCGATTCGCGCACCCACCTGGTCAGCCCGGCCTCGGCCGCGGCCGCCGCCGTCCGGGGCCGCTTAACCGACCCGCGCAATTTTTGTCTCGCCGATTAAACATATTCAACCGCCGGGACTATTTTTGTCTCGCCGACTAAACATATTCAACTGCCGGGACTATTTTTGTCTCGCCGGCTAAACATATTCAACCGCCGGGACTATTTTTGAACCAAGGGAGATGACCATGGAGCCATTCGTCACACTGAAAGCCGTGGCCGCTGTTTTAGACCGCCCCAATGTCGATACCGATCTCATCATTCCCAAACAGTTTTTAAAGCGCATCGAGCGGTCCGGCTTCGGCCGCTTTCTCTTCAACGACCTGCGCTTTAAAACCGACGGAACGGAAAACCCCGATTTCATTTTGAACCAGCCAGCCTACCGCGGGGCCGGGATTTTGGTCAGCCGGGAGAACTTCGGCTGCGGCTCCAGCCGCGAACACGCCCCCTGGGCCTTGATGGACTACGGCTTCCGGGCCGTCATCAGCCCCTCTTTCGGCGATATTTTCAAAAATAACAGCTTTAAGAACGGCCTGTTGCCCATTGAGCTGCCGGCCGGCCGCGTTTCCGAACTGATGAAATTAATCGGCGACAACCCCGGCCTGACCCTGGAAATAGACCTGCCCGCCCAGGCCGTGCGCGGGCCGAAGGGGTTTCGCGCCGATTTCGAAATCGACGCTTTTCGGAAGGAACTTCTGCTCAACGGCTGGGACGACATCAGCCTGACCCTTAAAAAAGAAGACCTGATCCAGGCCTATGAAGAGGGCCATAACCGCCCCTGGCAGGCGGCGGTTGTTTAGCTTATTGACTCGCCGAATAAACATATCCGTTTGTTCGGCGAGTCGAAACACCAAGGAGACGCGAAAATGTCTGATGATCTGCAATTTGCCGCAAGACGGAACCCCAATGAGCCGGAGTTCCTGCAAACCGTCACGGAAGTCTACGATTCCATCAAAGTGGTTCTTGAGGCCGAACCGGCCTACCGCAAAGCCAAAATTTTCGAACGCCTGGCGGAGCCCGAGCGGGTGGTCATGTTCAGGGTGCCCTGGCAGGACGACAGCGGGGAATATCAGGTGAACCGAGGCTTCCGCGTGCAGTGGAGTTCGGCCATCGGCCCCTATAAGGGCGGCTGCCGCTTTCACCCTTCCGTCAACATGTCGATCATGAAGTTTCTGGCCTTTGAGCAGACCTTAAAAAATTCCCTGACCACCCTCCCGATGGGCGGCGGCAAGGGCGGCGCCGACTTCGACCCCAAAGGCAAAAGCGACGACGAGGTCATGCGCTTCTGTCAGTCCTTCATGGGCGAGATGTTCCGCCACATCGGCCCCGACACCGACATTCCCGCCGGCGACATCGGCGTGGGCGGGCGCGAAATAGGCTTCATGTTCGGCGCTTATAAAAAAATCAAAAACGAGTTCAGCGGGGTTCTCACCGGCAAAGGCCTGAGCTACGGCGGCAGCCGCATTCGGCCTGAAGCCACCGGCTACGGCAACGTCTATTTCGCCGATGAAATGGCCAAAACCGCCGGCCGTTCGCTCGCGGGCGCCGCCTGCCTGGTCTCCGGCAGCGGCAACGTGGCCCAGTTCACCCTGGAAAAATTGCTCCACCTGGGGGCCAAACCCATTACCGCCTCCGATTCCGACGGTTACGCCCACGCGCCGGAAGGCCTCACTTCCGACATGGTTGAATTTATAAAAGACCTCAAAAACAACAGGCGCGGCCGCATCAAAGAGCTGGCCGAGGCCTTTAGAAATGTGGAATACGTCGCCTTCGGCCGGAACGGCTCCTCCGGGCTGCAGTGGAACCACAGAGCCGACTGCGTCTTCCCCTCGGCCACGCAAAACGAAATAAACGAAGGCGACGCCGAAACCCTGGTTCGCCGCGGCGTTTGGCTGGTCTCCGAAGGCTCCAACATGAGCGCCACCCTGGGCGGAGCGGCCGTCTTCCAGAAGGCCAAAATTCTCTATGCCCCGGCCAAAGCCTCCAACGCCGGCGGGGTGGCCGTCAGCGGCCTGGAGATGTGCCAGAACTCCATGCGCCATCAGTGGAGCGCCGAGGAGGTCGACCGCCGCCTGAAGAACATCATGGTCACTATTCACAAAACATGCCTGGAAACCGCCGCCCGCTACAATCGCCCGGGCGACTACGTTTTCGGCGCCAACGCCGCCGGCTTCGTCAAAGTCGCCCAGGCCATGACGGCCCAGGGTTTGGTATAAGACGGACTTTGAGAGCCAGGCTCTCTAAGGCGGCTTTTGGTTCCGGGTTGGCCGGAGCGCCGGAAAAAAGGAGCGGGACGACAGTCCAGCTCTTTTTCATTTTTTGCGGCCCGGCTTTACATTTCCGGGCCGGGCAGGCGGTCGGGGACGATTTTGCCGGAGTAAATCTGACGAATTATGCCGTCGACCAGGCCGACTTTGGGTATGATGTATGACCTTATGCGGCAGACTTCGCCGATGGAGAGAAAAATGCGGAGGGCCGGAACAATGACGTCGGCCCGGTAGGAATTCATCTTGTATATTTCCAGGCGTTCTTCAAAAGTCAGGGCGGAAAGGGTTCGGCAGAAATTTCTGAGTTTGGCGTAGGAGACGGCGTCGCCGTCTTTTTTGCCTAAAAGCTTCAGCGTTTTGTTGATGTTGCCGCCGGAAGCGATGATGCCGCGCGGCGAATAGCGGGCCCGGATCAGATTCAGCTCTTTTTTGAATTCCTCTTCAACTTCGGGGCTTATCGCGCCGGCCAGCATGCGCAGGGTCCCGATGGGAAAAGAGTAGGCGTCGCGCTTTTGGCCGTCGTCGTAGACCACCACTTCAGTGCTGCCGCCGCCCACGTCGACATGGAGGTAGCTTTTGCCCCGGTCCATCAAATCCGCCAGGTCGCCCGCGTCGAAAATGAGGTCAGCTTCCTCCTGGCCGGTGATGATGTTGATTTTAATGCCGGTTTGGGCCAGCAGCCAGTCGGCGACGGCCCGGCCGTTTTCCGCCTCCCGCATGGCGCTGGTGGCGCAGGCCCGGTAATGGACGACATTGAAGACATGCATAAGGTGAAGAAAGGAGCGCATAGTTTCCATGAGGCGGTCTTTTTTCCCCTCGCCGATCAGCCCGCCGCTGAAGACGTCTTCGCCCAGGCGCACCGGCGCCCTGATGTAGGCGTTTTTTTTGAGCGCCTTTTTTTCCTCATAATCTTCGACGCTGTTGATCAGAAGCCTGACGGCGTTGGAGCCCACGTCAAGAGCCGCTATGGATTCGACTTTCATTGGTCCTCGCTTGATGTTGATCCGCCGGGTTTATCGGGGCTGTTATGGGCGGCGTAGTAAAGCGCCGTCTGAGCCCGCACCCGCCGGCCCGCGGGGGAGGGGACGTAGGCGTTGGCGCCCAGTTCGCTCAGGTCCCGCGCTTTGACGTTGTCCGACCACTGGAGGTCAAAAAAGTCCCGCAGGGTTTTTCGGATGTTTTCAGACAAAATCGGCGCGGCCGCCTCCAGGCGCTTATCGAGGTTGCGCGTCATCCAGTCGGCGCTGGAAATGAAAATCTTTTCCCGGCCGCCGCCGCAAAAAATGAAAAGGCGGGCATGTTCAAGGAACTGATCGACTATGCTTATGGCCCGGATATTCGGGCTCAGTTCCGGATGGCCCGGAATCAGGCAGCAGGCGCCGCGCACTATCAGGCGCACTTCCACCCCGGCGCGCCCGGCTTTATAAAGAAGCTCAATCATCTTCTGGTCGGTCAGGGTATTGCATTTCGCGTGAATATAGGCCGGCTCCCCCCGTTTCGCGCCGGCTATTTCGTCTTCGATCAGTTTTTCGAAGCCTTGGCGCATGAAATACGGCGCGGCCAGAAGCTGTTTGGCCTCGAAGCGCCGGTGGGCGCTGATCAGAAAGTCGAAAATGCCCCGCACGTCGGAAACGAAGTCCGGCCGGGCGGTGAAAAACCCGAAGTCGCTGTAGAGCCTGGCCGTGTCTTCATTGAGATTGCCCGTGCCCACATAGACGTAGCCGCGCCGGCGGGTTCGCCCGCGCCGGCC
>JAISRV010000319.1 GCA_031273445.1 Candidatus Adiutrix sp.
GCCATTCGCCTTATTTTCAAATATCTGCGCCGGGCCGTGGCCAACGGGCGCGACCTGGAAGCGCGCGAACGCATGGCTTACGCCCAGACCATGGCCGGGCTGGCCTTCAACAGCGCCGGGCTGGGGCTGGTTCACGCCATGAGCCACCCGCTTTCGGCCACCTACGACATTCCCCACGGCGCGGCCAATGCCCTGCTTTTGCCCTGGATCATGGATTTCAACCTCATCGCCTGCATGGAAAAAATGGCCGACATCGCCGTGGCCGCCGGCGAAAGCGTGGCGAACATGTCCCCGCGCGGCGCGGCCGCCGTGGCCGGCCTGGCGGTGCGCAGCCTGACCGACGACCTGGGCGTCATCGCCAACATCAGCGAGGCCGCGGCCGCGCGCGGCAAAACCGCCGACTTCGAAAAAGACATCGAAGGGCTGGTCGGCGACGCCCTAAACGACGTCTTCCGCCCCTTCAATCCTCGCCACTCTTCTCCTGAGGATATCCGCAGCCTCTACGCCAGGTGCTGGTCTTCAGACACGCTGAACTTGGTGGAGCAACTGAGACGACAGGGCGCTTGAGCCGCGCGGCCGACGGATGCTCCGCATCCTATGCGTAGGGGCTTGGTCGGCGGTCGATGATTAGGTGGCCGGCGCGGGGCAAACCGTCGCCGCGGATTCGCCCGCGGGCGCTGCCCGCTCGCCCGCGGGCGCTGTCCGCTCGCCTGCGGGCGCTGCCCGCTTAAGCCGGAACGGTGGTCTGGCCCGGCCCCTTGGGCAGGGCGGCTTTCAGGGGGGCCTGGTAATCAATGGGGTCCAACCCGAAGAGGCGCATCTTCAGAATGAGGTTTTCCGCCTTCTGGCCCAGAAGTTCGGCCACGGCTTCCAGGTCGCCGGAACAACGGGCCATGGCCCGGGCCAATTGAAAGCGCTCCGCCTCCTGCGTCAAGGGCGGGAGCTCATCGTCGTCTACCAGGAAAGCGTCGGTGGCCATGCGCAGGTAGACCGGCAGGTCTTCAAGCACGACCCGGCCGTTGCGGCTGAAAAGAACCATCAGCTCTGTTTCCCGTTTCAGTTCGGCGATATTGCCGGGCCAAGGGTAAGCCCTCAGACATTCCATGGCGGCGGGGTCCACCCCGGTGAAACTGAGGCCCAGGTCCCTGGCGGCGCGGCTCATGAAAGAATTCACCTGCCATTCCAAATCGTTTTTTATTTCCCGCAGCGGCGGCATGGAAATAGTCAGGCTGTTGAGGCGGGCATAGAGATCTTCCCGGAAATAACCGGCTTCCACCCGGGCCCACAAGTCAATGGAGGTGGAACTTATCACCCGCAGGTCCACGGCTTTGGCCCGCTGCGCCTGAAGGGGCAGGAACATGCCCTCTTCCATGGCCATCAAAAGCGTTTTCTGGGCTACCGGGGGCAGATATTCCACATGGCGCAGAAACAGGGTGCCGCCGTCGGCCAGTTCCATCAGGCCCGTCTGGCCGTAGATTTCGCCGCTCTCCGGCGCCTGCCCCACCAGGGCCCGCTCAATTTCATTGGCCGGAATGCTGGAAAGGCTTACCGTCACCAGGCGACCGCTTTTACGCGGGCTGGACTGGTGGATATAGCCGGCCAGAGCGGCCTTGCCGGTGCCGGCCTCGCCGGAGAGCAACACCGAGGAATTGGTGGAGGCCACCTGCGCGGCGGTGGAAAATATGATTTTGACCTGATCGTCGCTGGAAGTGAGGTTGATGGACGCGTCAGGAACTTCGTCCCGGACCAGCAACTCGCTTTCCACCCGTTCACGCTCGTCCACCAGGGCGGTAATAGCCGGGCTAAGCATCAGCAACAGAGCGGAGAAGGCGTTCAGATCCTTTTCATTAAAGGGCGTGTCGGCATTTTCGAGATACAATAGCCCCGTGGCCTCGCGGCCGGCGAACAGAGGCCCGATCAACACCGGCTGGTCGAGATGGCTGACATGGCGGTTGCCCTCGTTAAACTGCAATTCCGTTATGCGGTTCGGCCACAGGAGGGCCTCGCGGTCCCGCAGGGCCCGGATGAAAGGGGTATGGCTTAAAAGCAGCCGTTTGTCGTCGTGCGAGGTCAAAAAAGAAATCAGCCGCTTGGCCGGGGGGCGGGAGGGCCACAGAATGGACATGTAGGTCATGCCGAAGCGGGCTTTGAGATGCTCGTCCAGCAATTTGCGCAACTCTTCTGGGGAGGCGCCCTGGTAGATGGCGCGGGCCAGCTTCATCAAATCGGCGACATCGTCAGGCGAAATATGCATCGCCCCGTCCCCCACCGGCCGGGTGATCAGGTTGTGAACCTCCTCGCTCAGTTCCTCAATGATGATGGCCGAAGGGGCGGGGCCGACGATGACGTCGAGCTTGGGCTCGAAAATAAACAGTTCCTGCCCGATTTTAATGGCGTCGAAAGGCTCAAGTCTGGCCGGCTCGGTGATGGGCCGGTCATTGACGAGCGTGCCGTTGGTGCTGGCCATGTCGGCGACGTAATACTGATCCTCGACGGCATATATTTCAGCATGCTGACGCGAGGCGCTGCGGTCGAAGAGAATCAGGTCGCAGTCGGGGGCGCGCCCCAGAATAACTTTCCTGTCTATTTGAAAACGGAAACCAAGACGGTCTTCCCGAAAAGCGAAAATCTGGGCCATAAATGCGCACCTGCCTTAGTCTAACGTCTGAATTATATAAGCCATGTCAAATTATCAAAAAAGTTCGCTTGCTTCCAATTCGGCGCGAGCCGGAAAACAAGTTCGAAAGTATTATTTCATCGTGAAATTCTGACAAAAAAAACCCCAACTGTCAATCTATATTTTGCGCTTGGGCCGCGCGGCCACGGATGCTCCGCATCCTATCCGTAGAGGCGGAGGCGGCCTGCTCTCCTGGTCGGCCGGGGCCGCGCGCTTGGGTCGCGCGGCCACGGATGCTTCGCATCCTATCCGTAGGGGCGGAGGCGGCCTGCCCTCCTGGTCAGCCGGGGCCGGCTGTCGGCCTCGGCTTGTGAAGAAACGCCCGACGAATCGTCACTGCGGATCGGATGCGGAGCATCCGGGGTCCAGGGCGGAGCCCTGGTGGGCTTGACTTGCGGTTATGGCTAATATAAACTATTAAAGATATTGTTTTTTCATGAGAATCGGCGGGGCGGCTTTAAATAATAAAATTATATCAAAAAGTTAAATACTAAAGATGCCTTACAGGCATATTGTAAAATTAAACGCTTAAAGATGGCTTACGGGTATACTGATGGATTTGGGGGCTTTTTTGCGCCCGGGCGGGCTATACTCCGTTCTGATGGCGACGGCGAACGAAACCGCCGGCGGGGCGGCCCCGGTTCGCGGCTGGCTGGCCGCGCGTCGGGACAAACCGTCCTGGGCCGCGCCGGAGCCGCAGCCTCCGGGCCGAGTTCTGGTCGTGACCCTGGAGCTTGACGGCTTCAGGCTGACGCGGGACGGCGCCTTGGCCCCGGACGCCGCGGGCGCGGCCGTCCTTAAGCTTCTGGCGCAGGTGAAGGGCTGCCGGCGCTTGCCGCCGGCCGGGCCTTATATTTTAAGACTGGGGCTGCTGGGGCGGGCGATCCCGTGACGCCGCACGGCAAAAGTTTGTTCCCGGGTTTGGCCCGGCCGGCAAAGAGAGACCGCAGATGAGCTCTTCAGACCCTCCCGTCATTGCCTTTGAACTGGGCCTCGGCGAATTTCGCATCGTCACCCCGGAGGCGGTTTATGAGATAAAAGTTCGCCCAGACCTGGTGGAAGCCGCCAGGGCCGGCGAAACTCAAGCCTCCGGAAGGCCGACCGGCCAGAGCGGCGTTTTCTATCAGAAAATATCCGAAGAGCT
The DNA here is from genome assembly GCA_031273445.1 of Candidatus Adiutrix sp. Classification (GTDB taxonomy): domain Bacteria; phylum Desulfobacterota; class Desulfarculia; order Adiutricales; family Adiutricaceae; genus Adiutrix. The sequence continues at coordinate 3,822 of JAISRV010000319.1, forward strand.
GTTTGAAAAAGTGGGGCAACTGGCCCGCAAACTATCCGTCTCAGTGGAAGAACTGCCTGGCCAACTGGCCGAACCAGACTTTGGGGCGACCGATCAGCAACTGGAGAACGCCAAAGGGCAGTTAGAGGAAATAGTCAGGCTCACGGAAAAAGCCTCCATGACCATTATGGACAAGGCCGACCAGATTCAGGTCGACATGGATCAGCTGAAAAGCCAGTTGGACATTCTCAAGAGCCTGGACTTGATGACGGCCGGCGAAGAGAGCGCCAGGCCGGAAGGGCCGCCGGCCGACGCCCGCCCCCAGATCGCCATCCGCGACAGTCCGTCCTTGAGCCCGGACTTTTTCGACAAGCTGGCGGAGCTGAAAACTTTTGTGGAAACCCTTTTAAGCCTGGCCGAGTCTGAGCCGCCGGCGGAAGCGCCGGCCGCCGCCGCGCCCGACTCTGAGCCGCCGGCGGGAAGCTCGGCGCCGGCCGCGCCCGAGTCTGAGCCGCCGGCGGGAGGGTCGACGCCGGCCGCGCCGACGGTTTCCTTCAACGTCGACGTGGTTTTCCAGACCCTCTATGAACTTTGCACCAATGAAGCGGTCAAAGACCACATCAGACAAATGAGGGAAGAAAGCTCCAGCGCCTTCAACGAACCGGAAATAGCCGCC
>JAISRV010000395.1 GCA_031273445.1 Candidatus Adiutrix sp.
CACGTCGCTCTTGTTCAGGCCAAAGTTTCTCATGCCAATATCCGCGGCATCGACGTTTCCGAAGCCGAGAAGATGCCGGGCGTGGTCAAGGTGGTGACCCACAAGGACGTTAAGGGCAAAAACCGCATCACCGGCCTCATCACCTTTCCTAGCAACCTGGGCGACGGTTGGGATCGCCCGATTCTGTGCGACGAAAAGGTGTTTCAGTACGGCGACGCCTTGGCCCTGGTCTGCGCCGCGACCTTGAAAGAAGCCGAGGCCGCCGCCGCAAAGGTCAAAGTCGACCTGGAAACGCTGCCCGCCTACATGTCGGCTCCGGCGGCTAAAGCCGCTGACGCCATTGAAATTCATCCCGGCACGCCCAACCATTATTTCACCCAGAAACTGGAAAAAGGCGAAGACACCGCCCCCATCTTCAGCCGCCCCGACGCGGTCGTCGTGGAGGAGAACGTCGTCTCAAGCCGCCAGCCTCACATGCCCATCGAGCCGGATGTGGCCTTCGCTTTTTACAGCGACGACGGCAAGCTGCACATTCATTCCAAGTCCATAGGCGTACATCTGCACCTCTTCATGATCGCTCCGGGCCTGGGCCTGGAACCGGATCAGATCGTTCTGGCCACCAACCCCGCCGGCGGCACTTTCGGCTATAAATTCAGCCCGACCATCGAAGCCCTGGTGGGCGCCGCCACTATGGCTACGGGCCGCCCCTGCCTCCTTGGCTTCAATTATCGGCAGCAGCAGCAGTATACCGGCAAGCGTTCGCCGTTTTTCATCAACATCAAATTGGCCGCCGACAAAAGCGGCAAACTGCTGGGCATGGAGACTGATTTCGATGTCGACCATGGCCCTTATTCCGAATTCGGCGACCTTCTGACCCTGCGCGGCATTCAATTTACCGGGGCCGGATACGACATTCCCAACATACGCGGCGAAGGGCGCACCATTTGCACTAACCATGCCTGGGGTTCGGCTTTCCGAGGCTACGGCGCGCCTCAGTCTTTTCTGGCTTCCGAGATCGCCATGGATGAACTAGCCGAAAAGTTGGGCATGGACCCTCTGGAACTGCGCTACAAAAACGCCTACCGACCGGGCAGCCTCAACATAAGCGGCCAGACGCCGGACTCCTATTCTCTGCCGGAAATGCTTGAAGCCCTGCGTCCTTTATATAAAGCGGCCCGGGAAAAAGCCGAAGCGCAGTCCACCGACCAGCATAAAAAAGGGGTCGGCCTTGCCGTTGGCGTCTATGGCAGCGGCCTGGACGGGCCTGACACAGCCGAAGCTTATGTCGAAATGAAGCCGAACGGCGTCATTGAGATCGGCACAGCCTGGGAAGATCACGGTCAGGGGGCCGACGCCGGCGCCGTCGGCACGGCGCATGAAGCCTTAAGGCCGATGAAAGTAGCGGCGGAACGCCTGACCTTTACCTGGCCCGACACGGAGAAACGGCCCAACTCAGGGCCAGCCGGCGGTTCTCGCTCCCAAGTCATGGTCGGCGGCGCCATCAAAGCGGCCTGCGAAAAACTTCTGGACGGCGCGCGCAAGAGCGACGGCGGCTATATGACCTATGATGAACTGGTCGCCGCCGGCAAGCCCGTACGCTACGACGGCGTCTATTCCGTGCCCGGCGTCAACTGCGACGACAAGGGGCAAGGCAAGCCCTTTATGGTCTATATGTACGGCGTGTTCATGGCCGAAGTCACGGTGGAAACGGCTACCGGCAAGACCAAAGTCGACAAGATGACCATGATGTGCGACCCCGGCAAAATCAACAACCGCCTGGTGGTCGACGGTCAGATCTATGGCGGCCTAGCCCAGGGCATCGGCCTGGCCTTGACCGAAGATTTTGAAGATATTGAAAAGCACGCCACAATGCTGGGGGCCGGCATTCCCTTTATAAACGACGTCCCCGACGACATGGAAATACATTATTTCGAACATGAAAGGGAATTCGGTCCCTTCGGCGCGGCCGGCGTGGGCGAAGTGCCCCTGACCGCTCCTCATCCGGCTATACTCAACGCCATTTACCACGCCTGCGGCGCCCGGATCACCCACATCCCGGCTTATCCGGAAAAGGTGCTGGCGGCCATGAAGAAGTAGAGACAAACCTTGCTTCCGGCGGCGGAGGAGCCCGCCGCCGGCGTTTTCCGGCTCTGGTCGCCCCCTGAGATATTGACTCGCCGAACAAACATATCAAGCGTGATTTCGTCAAAACCAGAAATCACAATACTTTCGCCGCCTAAGCGTTGCGATATTTAATAGTCAGGTCTATATTCTTGTCGGCGACGCCAGTAATGTGCTATCATTGAAAACAAACGGCAGAACGGCTTGGCGGAAGGTCGCCCCTGGCCTACGCGCAACCTGACCGCAACCGCCGAACTTGCCGAAATAGCCTCGGCTGCGGTACGGGCGAATATGGAACAACAAACCCTTAGACAGTTTGAGGCGCGGTGCATTCAAGACGAACCCCCGGTCTGCCAAACGCAATGCCCTCTGCATGTAGACGCCAGGAATCTGGCGCGCCTTATAGCCGGCGGCAAAATCAGCGAAGCCCGCAGGCTCCTTGACCGGACCATGCCCCTGGCCGGCCTCGCCGGATATCTCTGTGAAGGCCCGTGCCGCGGCCACTGCCGCCGCAGGGAAGTGGACGAACCCATAGATATGCCGCTTCTGGAACGTTTCTGCATTGCCCGGAGCCGTTTCGCCAAACCCATGCCGCTGCCGCCCACCGGAAAAAAGGCCGCTATATTCGGCAGCGGGCTTTCCTCTTTGGCCGCCGCCTGGGAACTTGGCCGCAAAGGACATTCGGTTCACGTCTTCCACGTCGGCCCGCCGGGGAGATCTCTAATTGATGTTCCTGCGGAAAAATTGCCTGAAACAGCCCTGAAAGAAACCCTTGGACAACTGGCCGCCGTTCGGACGACCTTTGAGGCGGCGGAAAATTTCTCGCCCGAGCAGTTGGACTCCGCCAAAAAGAAATTTATGGCCGTTTATCTGGGCTTTGACGATCCGGCCCTGAAAGCCGTCGATTTCAATATGAGCGAACCTATCCCCGTGGAACCGGCGACTCTGGCCGCCCTGACCGGCCGGATTTTCGCCAGCCGCGAGCCAAGCTTCATCGGCCAACTGGCGGCCGGCAGAAGAGCGGCCGGTTCTATCGACAGGCTCATGCAGGGCGTATCTCCGGCTACGGCCAGGGAGGCTGAAGCCACATATCCCACCAAACTTTACACTAATCTGGCCAAGGTGACCGTAAAGCCGCAAAAACCGCCCGCCGACCCTCTGGCGCCCACGCCGGAAGAGGCGATGGAAGAGGCCGGCCGCTGCATTCAGTGCGAATGTCTTGAATGCGTCAAAAATTGCGCTTACCTGCGCCATTACAAGGGCCACCCAAAAAAATACGCCCGCGAGATATACAACAACCTATCGGTGGTGCATGGTCTGCGCAAGGCCAACAACATGATCAATTCCTGCGCGGAATGCGGCTTATGCAAGGAAATATGTCCTCTTGAAGCCGACAGCGGCCAATTCATCGCCAAGGCCCGTCTAGAAATGACGGCCGCCAGCCGCATGCCGCCTTCGGCCCATGAATTCGCTCTGGAGGACATGCTCTACAGCAACTCGCCCGCCGTCGCTTTTTTCCGTCACCAACCCGGAGCGGATCACAGCGCCTGGCTCTTTTTCCCCGGCTGCCAACTGCCGCCGTCGCTGCCTGGCGAAACAGCGGCCGTATATGAACACCTGCGCGACCGCTTGGCCGGAGGGGTGGGCTTCGCTTTGGGCTGTTGCGGGGCGCCGGCCAAATGGTCCGGTCGCCAAAAACTGACGCAAACCGTGCGGGACGACCTCCACAAGATCTGGGAGGAAGCCGGCCGGCCGCAAGTCATACTGGCCTGTGCTTCCTGCAGCCTGTTTTTTCAGGCTGAACTAGCCGAAATACCAGCGATTACGCTCTGGGATGTCCTGGCTGAAACGGAACTCCCGGCCACGGGACGCGCGGCCGCTGAAGAACTGGCTCTGCACGACCCTTGCGCCGCCCGACATGACCCGAAAACGCGCCAAAGCATACGCACAATAGCCCGGCGGCTGGAACAGCCTATAAGGGAGCTGCCTCTCAGCGGCGAACTGACCCGCTGCTGCGGCTACGGCGGGCTGGCTTCAGCCGCCAACCCCGAAGTCGGCGACCTAATCGCCGGCGACAGGGCCGGCGACAGCGACCTGACGATGTTGACTTATTGCATCATGTGCCGCGACCGCCTAAAGGGCGTGGGCAAGCCGTCGCTCCACCTGTTGAATCTGCTTTTTCCTAATGCGCCGATGGAAAAAGCGGCCCTCCGCAAGCCGCCCGGCATCTCCGAACGGCAGGAAGGCAGACTGGAATTCCGCCGCGATCTGTTATTTAAATGCTGGGGCGAAAGTCCGGCCCCGGGGTGGCTTATGAATAGTTTTCCCATGCATATATCCGAAGAACTGGCGAGTCGACTTGAACGCCGCCGCATACTGACAAGCGATCTGGCGGCCGTCCTCCGGCACGCCAAAGAGCATGGCGCGCAATTTTTCAACCGGGAAACAGGCCGTTATTTGACCAGTTTAAGGCCCCGGCAGGTAACTTTCTGGGTGGAATACAGCTTGGATGACGACGGCGCCTACACCATTCACGACGCCTATTGTCACCGTATGGTCGTGCCGGGGGTTCCCGGTTGCGGGGCCGGCAGCCCGGCCAGCCTGGAAGGCTATGCCGCCAAGGGCGGACGCGCCTAAGGCGGGGAATGAATTTATTGATCTGCCTGGACGACCGCAATGGCGCCTGTTCTAACGCTGAAGGAGACCGGATGAAAGCCGAACTGCGCGGCATCAAAGCCGAAGGCTGGCTCTGCCGGAATTGCCGTGAGCCGCTTCAGCCGATGCCGGTCAACATAACCTATATGGGTTCAAGCTTCCAGGTTGAACTGCCGCGTTGCCCGACCTGCGGCTATACTTTTATTCCGCCCGACCTGGCTTACGGCAAAATGCTGGAAGTCGAAAAACTGCTTGAAGACAAATAGATAGAGCCGGCAACCCCGCGTAACGCGGGCTTTTGAGAGGCGCTTCATCATATCCGCCCGCGTCGACGACATCCTCCCTGTTTGGACGGCCTTGCGTCAGGTTCTGGGCGACGCGTTGCGGCCCGGCGGCCTGGAACTGACCCGCGAAGCAGTGGAACTATGCGGTTTTCCGGCCGGCGCCAGGCTTCTGGACCTTGGCTGCGGCCCCGGCGCTACGCTGGAGTATCTGCTGGCGCAAGGTTATGCGGCTCAAGGCGTGGAACAGTCTCCGATCTTTATTGAAGAAGCCTCCCGGCGCGGGCCAGTCCTTTACGCCGATTTCCATCGGCTGCCCCTGCCCGACCGTTATGCCGACGGCATTCTATGTGAATGTTCTTTGAGCCTGGCCGCGGACAAAGCCGTGGTGTTGCGCGAGTGCCGCCGGACCCTGAAAGAGGGGGGACGGCTGATAGTCAGCGATCTGTTTAGAAAAAACAGCCAGGCCAGGGCCATAGGCGGATGCGCGGCCGGCGCCGTGACCATGGACGAGCTGGCGACCTTAATGAAAACGGCGGGGTTCATTGTGCTGGCGCAACGCGACTATGGGGAAGCTCTTAAAGTTCTGGCCGCCCGCCTGATCTGGCATTTCGGGTCGGCTGAAAAAATCTCTGAACTATGGTCGGCGCACGGCGCCTGCCGACCGGGCCGGGACTTCACCTATGCGCTGTTGATAGCGGGAAAGGCAAGTCATGATTGACGACGCCAGGATTATGATAATGGAACTGGCCGCCCTGGGTTATTCCTGCGCCCAGATAGTGATGATCGGAGGATTGCGTCTTATGGGCCGCGAAAATCCGGATCTGGTGCGGGCCATGGCCGGTCTGGCCGGCGGGGCCTCCTGCGGAGCCATCTGCGGCGCCCTTACGGGAGGCATCAGCCTTATTTCCCTGCATACGGCCAAAGGTCTGGACGACGAGCGCCCGCTCCCCGGCGGCCGCACTCTGGCAGGCGCCCTGATCAAATGGTTCAAAGAGGAAGAGCTGGGCGGCCGCGTCGGTCTGAATTGTTCCGATATTTTCGAAGCGGCCGGTCAGTCGTTGGACAATGGCGAAATGAACCCGGCCGCCGGATGCGGCGAACTGGTGGAACACGCTTGGATCAAGGCGGTGCAGATTTTGACCGAGAACAACATAGACCCTTCCCTGGGGCGCGACGAGTCATGACTGAACCAGGCCCGGCGCTATCGGCCACTGAAAGTCTATGCCCTGTCTGCCTGAAAGTTCTTCCTGCGGAAATAAGGCGTCGGGGCGAAGAGATAATTTTGTCGCGCGTCTGCCCCGAACATGGCCCTTGGGCCGAGGTTATCTGGCGGGGCGAGCCGGCTTTTGAAAAATGGCGCCGGCCTAAAGCGGCGGCGGAAGGAATAAAGCGCCAAACATCGCACGACCGCGGCTGCCCCTTCGACTGCGGCATTTGCCCCGGCCACGCACAAAAATCGTGCGCCGTGCTGTTTGAAATCACCGGGCGTTGCAATCTCAAATGCCCGGTCTGTTTCGCCGACGTCAATGAAAAAAAAGCCGAAACGGCCTTTACGCCGCTTCCGGCGTTGCTTGAGCAATTGCGCTGGATCAGGCGGCAGGCCGGAGCCGTGGTTCTGCAACTTTCCGGCGGCGAACCCACCTTATATCCGGATCTGCCGTCGCTTGTCCGTGAAGCCGCGGCCCTGTTTCCGGCCGTGCAGCTCAACACCAACGGCCTTAGGCTGGCCGAGAAGCCGGCTCTGGCCCATGATCTGGCCGAAGCCGGCCTGTCCTGGGTTTTTCTGCAATTTGACGGGGTCAGCGACCGGGTCTTCGAGATAATGCGTGGCCGCCCTCTGCTGGAAAAGAAGAAAGATGTTGTGGCCGCCTGCCGTGAAGCCGGCCTTAGCGTGGTGTTGACGCCGACCGTGGCCGCCGGTATCAATGACGGCGAGCTGGGTGAACTGGTGCGTCTGGCCATCTCTTGGGCGCCGACGGTAAGAGGCGTTCATATTCAGCCCATGACCTCGTCAGGGCGCAATCATCTGGCCGGGGCCGCGCATCGTCTGACTCTGCCGGAAACCCTTTCCAGGCTTCAAGAGCAAACCAACGGCCTGGTGAAGCCGGAACAAGCTTCCCCGCCCGGCTGCGAACATGAACGATGCTCCTTCCACCTGCGCTACCGCCTGACTGAAGGCGGCGTTCTCGCCCCGTTGCCGGGCGATAAGGGCTGCGGCTGCGGCCCTCCGGATGAGGCGGCCTGTTCGCCGGCGGAAACGGAACGCAGTCTCCGCCGCTCTATTGAAACAGTCATCCGCAGTTGGCGTCAGCCGGCCATTCCCATGGCCGCTAACGCGCAAACCGCGCCAGACGCCTTTGACGAGTTCATCAATAAAGCCAGCCGCGAAACATTCAGCATAACCGCCATGGCTTTCCAGGACGTCTGGACCGTGGACCTCAAAAGATTGCAAGGCTGTTGCGTCCATGTCTTCGTCCCTCCCGCGTCCCTGATCCCCTTCTGTTCTTTCAATCTGACCTCGTCCGACGGTCGTCCTCTTCATCGTAAGCCAAATGATCATGCCCGGATCTGACGAAAAAAACAGTCCCTGGCTGGATCTTCAACTGCTGAACCGCCTTCCCGCCGATCTGCGAGAAAGCCGGCCGGAAGCGTCTCTGGCTCACTTCCGGGTTCGTCTCCTAAAGCGCACGATTGAACACGCGATAGGCCGCTCGCCGCATTATCGGCGTCAGATGGAGGCCGCCGGGGCCGCGCTGGAAATATTGACGGCCGTCAAAACGCATGACGACGCCTCAACAGTGGAGCGCCTGATTCAGGCCGCCTTGGCTTGTTTGCCTTTCACTCGGCCGGATGAACTGGCCGCCGCCCCTGATGATTTTCTGGCCGTATCCCAGACCGAAGTGGAGGGCGTCATCAGCTTGCCCAGTTCCGGCAGCACCGGCCCGGTGAAACGGGTTTATTCAAGCGCTTCGGACCTCGAGTCCACGGTTGATTTTTTCTTCCACGGCATGCGCGGCCTGGTTTCGCTGAAAAACGGCGACCGGGCGGCTTTGATGATGTCAGGAGACCGCCCGGGCAGCGTAGGCGACCTGCTAAGCAGGGCCATGGCCAGGCTGCGGATACCTATGATGTTGGCCGGCTTCCCGCCGCAAGAGGCGGGAAGCCGGCCAACATGGCTAAAAAAACTTATCGACTGGCGGCCCAGTTGCCTGGTGGGCCTCCCCCGGCAGGTGCTGGAACTGTCAAGATGCCGTCTGGCCGCGTCTTTGTCTCCCGGCCTGCGAACGATTCTCCTGAGCGGAGATGTGGTCGCCGAATCTGCCCGGCGGCATTTGGCCGACGCGCTGACCGCCGAGGTATTTATTCATTACGGGCTGACCGAGTTCGGCCTGGGAGGGGCGGTGGAATGCCGGGAACGCCTCGGCCCTCACCTGCGGGAAGCCGACCTCCTGGTCGAAATAATCGGCCCGGACGGCCGCACGGTCAACGAAGCCGGCCGGCGAGGCGAAATAGTCATCACCAGCCTGACCCGGCAGGCCATGCCTCTTTTGCGTTACCGCACCGGCGACGAAGGCGCCTTCGCCCCCGGACCTTGCGCCTGCGGCTCCATCATGAGACGCCTTTTGACTTTTGGCCGTCTGGCTGACCGCATTAGCCTGGCGGACGGCCGCCATCTCGGCCTCTCAGATTTTGAAGAAGCCCTGCTGCCGCTTCCCTTCGTGCGCTGGTTTGAATTGACGCTCCATGAAGACGGCCTCCGCCCCTATCTGGTTCTGGCGGCCTCGCTGGCCGAGCCTCCTCCGGCCAACGCCCTTGACCTTATCGCCAAGGCCCTGTCAGGCTTGTCCGGCCTTCATCCGGCGGCGAATCTGGAAAAAACGTTCCCCTCCGCCCTTCTGCCCCTATTGGTGACCATAGCTGACGACAGCCGAAAAAGAAACATGACCGGCAAGCAGACCCTGAAAAAAGCAAGCCCGACTTAGCCCGGATATTTGCGGAAGAGAGCATTATTCTAATCCGCCTGGCGCTTTTCAGCACGAACGCCTGAAAACGACGGCACGGGCCTTTGGCATTACTCGCCCCTATTCGTCAAAACTTAATGGCCAAAGCCGCGCAGCAACCCTGGCTTAAGGTTTTAAGAAGTTCAAAATGTTCGCCTTCCGAATATTCAGTTGGACGTTCGCCTGTTCCTGCAACTCATCGCGCTGATTCAGCGCCCGCGTCCGAGTTGCGCTTACGAGTCGCCGCCTGGTCATCGACCTTCCGCCCTTTGAACAAAAACAGATTCTGCCCGAAACAGGTTGATTTTATGCCGGCCCTCAACAAAGCCTTTTTCAGGCGCAAGCGGAGTTCGCGCCCAACGGCCCACTGTTGCCCGGCCGAAGTGGAAATACTCAGACGTATGGTGGTGCCGTCGGCATCAAAAGCCGTAACGCCGACAAGACGGGTGGGAGCTATCAGATGCTCTTTCCACTTCGGGTCTTGGTCCAGTTCGGCGGCCGCTTCCGCGGCCAGTTCCATCATGGCCTCAGGATCCGCATCGTAGGGCACGACCAAGTCGATTAGATCCTGCGAATAATCACGGGTCATGTTGACGATATCGGTCACGCTGCTGTTAGGCACGACAACCAGGTTGCCGGATGAATCGCGCAACCGTATGGTGCGCAAGCCCACTTCCTCGACCGTGCCGCTTCGGCCGCCTATTGAGACATAGTCGCCCACCGACAGCGTGTCCATAAGCAGTATGGAAATGCCGTTAATGAGATCCTTGACCAACGACTGGGCGCCCATGCCCACCCCCAGGCCTAAAATGCCGGCCCCGGCCAAAATAGGCCCGATATTTACGCCCAGTCTTTCCAGTATAACCACCGTGCCCACAAAGACGGCCAGAGCCCTGGCCGCGGTCAGCAGCAAAGGCGTCACTGTGCGCCAGTTGCGGTTCTGGGTGAAACCGGGAACCGACAGCAGCCATTCCGTGGCCAAGCGGCTGAATCTGATGAAAACGGCCAGAACCGTAACAACCACGGCAATGGCAAACCCGCGCGAGACTATTTCACTTATCACTTGATTTTCAATAATTGCGCCCAGCGGCGCTCCCCAGATGCTCAAGATCGTCGCAAAAACCACCAGCCAGACCAGAATATTCGTCAGGGCGTCGGTGGTCAGAAGCAACCTGCGGCCCTGTTCCTGGCCGCGCTCCACCAGACGCGACATGACCGCCCGTTGCAGCTTAACCGCCAGAACTCCGGCGGCCATGACCGCAAACGAGCCGAGGAGGCAGTAGACAAAGCGATTGGAGGCGCTGACAGGATTGAGGATAAATACCAGCGAGGCCCCCCAGACGCAGACGACGGCCAGGGAAGGCCAATGAGCCTGAAAAAACAGGTCAGCCCGGTAATCGACAGCGGGCGCCTGGGTCGGGCCGGTTGCGCCATCTTCATCTTCCGTCAGGCCGTCGGCGCTGAAGTCGTCGCCGGCCAAAACTTCAGCCCCGCGCGCCGCCTGAACCAGCCGTTTCAATTTTTTTAACCTAAAGGTCAGATATATGGGCGCGGGCACGACCATGAAGCCTAAAATCAGGGCATACAGAGCCTCGGAGGTGAAATTTTCCAAGAAGGTCTCTTTAATAAATACATAAACGGCCAGATATATGACTAAAAATCGCCAACTGCCCAGAAAATGCCGCGCCAGGGCCGGGGGCAGGTCGATGACGGCCAAATCGTCATTGTTGCGGGCGAACAGAACGTCCGCCATCCTAAGGCCTATATAGAGAAGTGAAAAGTTGACGAAAAAATGCTGAGCCAGGGCATAAAAGAAAGAAAAGCCTATGGCCATATTGGCCGTAATCCCGGACGCGGCGGCGGAAGGCGGGGGTATGGCCAGAAAAGAGGCGATCAAAATCAGGTTGGGGCCGGCCATTATCGCCAGGTAACGGCAGACGGCCAAGAGGCGGCTCCTGAAAATGGGCTTGAATTTAGGCAGGGCGCCGCCATATCTGCCGATGACGGCCTTGGCGGCCAGAAGGCATACCAGGCCCCAGATAAATATCTTTAGGATATAAGGCTGCCACATCCGCACGGTTTCAGGTCTGACCAGAACGGCGAGAACCTCTTGAAAGGTCTCTCGGGACTGGTTGAATCCGCTGCCTGCGGACTGCAGCTGCCGGAAAGCGCCGCTCGCCCGGCTCCGCAGCCAGACCGCCGCGCCGGACATTCCGGCCCCGCCGACGCTCAGATTTTCCGTCACGACCGCAGCTTGGTCGCCCGCGGCCGTCTCCGCTGAAGCTGTTTCGTTATTTATGACGGCCATCAATTTCAGAAGCCTGACGACTTCAGCTCTCCGTTCTTCATCTTCCAGAATATCAATGGTCTTCTGAATATTGTCCGGGACGTCGGCCGGGGCGGCCTCTTCGGCCAAGGCCGGCCAGGCCGCCAGGCCCGGCGGCATAAGCAGTAAAAAGGCCGCCGCCGCCAGCCTGATGAGGCGACCATAAAGCGCGTTAAGCGTCAGCGTCATAATCCACCTGTTAAAGTCGAGCATCTGACCGGGATCATCGTTTTTTCGCCATGTCTCCGGATTATACGCTCCAAAGGCGCTTAAGGCAAACGGATCGGGCAGGAGGCCGGGGCAAGATCATTTTAATAGGATAAGTATTTGAATTTAATCTAATATGTATAATTTTTGTTATGAATTTTTTTATAATAATTCAAGTTAAAAACGCCTCAGCAACTCTTCAACACCCGGCCATAGCCGTCGCCCATATTCCAACCCTCTGGCATGGTGATCACCGAAGTTACAGCTTAATTCAGGGCGCAAGAAGCCGTTTGGTTCCATCGTACGCACAGCAGGGGTATTAGCCAGGGTGACCTTTAATGCTTCCAAAGCCGTTTTGAACAGAACCGCGCACAAGTTATGAATATAAAGAACCGTGTGCGGCGGAATCCCGGCAACCGCGCCCTCGTGGAAAAAGGAAGGCGGCGGAACGGGGATCACGAAAAACCGGTGCCTGGTTCGCAAAAACTTCTTTATGACTTCGACTCTCAGCCGTACTTCGGGAAGGATCCTCTCTACGACCTCATTTAAAGATATCGGCTCCCTCTGCTGATCGACTGGAGCCAGGTCAGCGGGATAGCGGCTCAGCCAAATGGGGTCATCCACCGCATGGTGCCAACTGCCAAGCGAAAGACCGATAACCCGGTCGGGGTCATATTTTATCAAAGTTTGATTATAGGCATTCAGGCAGGCTTGTTTCAAGTTGGGATGTTTGAGGCAATCAATGTCCCCAGTGGCATTGACGTCGACCGCGAATGAAAAATCCAGGTCGGAACAGGAGACGATTTTTAGGCGGCAACCAGCCGGCAAAAGGCGTTTTCCGTTGTCGCCATTCAACAGGCTGATGAGGCTATTGTGATGGCTTCCGCCAAGGAGCAATAGTTCTTTCATTTTCGACCGAAGGCCTCCAATAGTGCTTCGTCGCATTGTTCTTCAGGCGCCTGAGCGACGGCTATCTGAACCGGACTTTGGGTGGTCACAGCCGCAGCGGGTGCGGCACGGTAACCGTGGGCGCTCAGGAAGCGCGACATGATAAAGTCAACCACTTCCGGCTTCACGCCCCGCAGATTGTCCTGAAACGCGCCTCGGGCAAACGGAATGGATGAAATAATGTCATAGGACGGGAAGTAATCGACGAAATCATATTTTTCGTAAAACTCCAGAGCGACGGCCCGGAGCACCGCCTTGGAGCGCATGGTCGCCACCAGAACATGGTCCTGACTGGCCGTGGCGGTTAAGGGCACAGGAGAAACGGTAAGTAGAATTTTGAGATCGGGCTTGATTTCGCGCAGTTCCGCGATCAGGGCTTCAAGATCATCTTTTATTTCCCGATAGGTAAAATTCTTGAACTCATATTTAGCTTCATTAAATACACCGGCCGCTGTGCCGGGGCACATGGGGTAGACCGCCCCATCATGTTTGTGGCGCCAGGCTTCGGTCAGCCCCATGGTGAAGATCATCAGTTCAGCGTCTTCAAACAGGCGACGGACGGCCCGCAGGTGGCTGGCACGCATCACTTGGGCTTCCCGCAAAGAAAAATAGCCGGATGGCTCAATGGTCGGCCGAAAGGGATCATACCAACGGCCGTTGTCGGCCCAAAAGTCTTCCTGCGGGCTGAAGCGGCCAAACGCCCTGAGAAACAGTTGTCGCAACTGCCTGGCAGTGTAGATGTTGCCGTAGCGGGCCGAATACAGGTCATAGCCCATGTCTTGGGCCGGTTGGGCCAGGTAATGCGGCCGCTTGAAGGCCGGTTCATAATCCAGGAACCCAAAAGCGTTTTCTTTCAAAACCCGGCCGATATGTTGCGCGAAGCAACTGCCGACGCTCATGATTTTGGTCTGTTTATCGAGGTCATACTTTTTTCGGTAAAGGTCAGCCAATTGCGCGGGCATGCGCTGGGCCACCGCTGTTTTCCAGTATTTTGTATCCGTACTCAAATCTGAATAGGGATTGTCGCGCAACTCTTTCTTTTCTTCGGCCAGCCCCATATAGGCCAACATTTTATCAGACTGATCAAGCAGTCGCTTAAAAGAAGGCCAGCGGCGAAACCTCTGCCGAGCTTCCACTATCGGCCAATGAAAAGAATATGAAGTCCAGGTCAGTTCCCGGCCTTTACAATTGGTTGCTGCTTGCGCGTAATAGTCTTTGGCTGATTCCACATCTCCTGAAATGAGGTGGAATTGTGACCGCATGAAGTTCAGTTCAGCGGATATGGCGAAGCCGTCTGATAGCGCCTTTTCAATAAGACTTAGGCCGTCTTGAGCCTTTTGACGATCATATTCAATCGCGATAGTCAGATACAAGGCCACCGCCTTCAGAACGCCATCCGGGTCAATGGGGCTATTTGCGGAAAGACCGAGCAACAGACAACGGGACGCCATACTCAGCATTTCATGGCGTTTATAAGCCCAGGTTTCTCGACGGCTGTATTCGCCCAACTTGTCGGCCGCCGCTTCCAAATCGGCCACAGTTTCTATGCGCAAATTGGATACGGCGCCATTATCTTGGACGGCAAGGCTTGTTTTAAGAACATCCAGGTCTTTCTGTAGTTCGTTTAGGTCATTCATTTCCGAAAACCGCCAATTTCATTTCTTGTAACCGTTCACAGGCGTGGGAGTGAGGATCAGAGATTGAGCAGAGAACGGGCGTTTATTCTGGAGGTAGAAAACATCTATGGCCTGACGCAGGAACTTGAAGAGGGAATACTTGCGCCTGGAGCAAGCGGCACTGACCGTCCAGGCCCGCGCCGACCACTCACGTCCGGCCATGGAGCGCGTCCTTGAGTGACGACCCGATCCAGCACCACGAAACGGATAGCCTGCTCGGCCAGATTATTGGTCGGCAAAATCAAAACTCTCAAACGACAAGCATATGGCTTTCGTGGTCTGGATTTCTTTAAACTCCGAATTATGGCTATTCACACCTCAAAGTACGCTTTAACCGGATGAACCGCAATTACTCGCCTCCCCGGTCTGGGCGGCGGAATCAAGCCGAAACGGGCTCGCAATCCTCCGCTTTGGATGAACACAGGGCCTTGATCCGGGCCCAGCCTTTGGCGGCTTGGCCCTTAAGCCCCAAGTCCCGTATCTCCCCGGCCCCGGCGGCTTGCCGCAAAAATTCCTCATGACCGCGCAGACGCAAAGGAAAGCTGATCCATTCCCGCAGGCGGCCGTTTTGGTCATGCCCGGCCAGGATCGGCCAACTTAGGCAGCGGCCGACCACCAAGTCGCCGGTTAAAAGAACGCGCGTGGGAAACAGCAGCCAGCGTCTCCAGACGAAAACCGGGCCTTCCGGTGTGAATTCCAAAAAACCCAGACACCGCTTAGGAATACCGAACATCCGCTTGGCGCCGCCGCCGCCGAAAGCCAGCGCCTTTTCAGGTCTCGGCGTTTTTCGCCAGCGGCGTCCCAATAGATCCCAGGCGAAAATAAAGCCCCAGACCGTAAATCGAAAGGCCTTGCGGGCGACCAGGAAGCTGATGAAGATAACCAGCAGGGCCGCCGCCAGCCCCAGCCCCGGATGGATGGCCCCCAATCCGTAAAGCGCGGCCCCCAAGGCGGCCCGGCCGGATTTCAGAATTGCGCCGATGAAGCCGGGCACGACCAGACACAAAACCGTCGCCGCATTGGAGACGACCCAGACGGCCGCGAATATGGCCCCGCCCGCCAGGGCGGCCAGAAAGCCGCTCAGCATCGAAATCAGCCCGGCCGGCGGCGCGGCGGCCAGCTCCGCCGCTGTTCCCGCGTCGGCCCAGGCCACGCCGGTCGGCAAATACGGCCAGACCGCGGCCGCGGCCGCGCCCGCCGCCGGCGCAAAAAATTCCAGCAGCGAGGGCAGGCCGGCCATGAAGGCCGCCAGGCCCGAGCCGGGAGCCAGCAGCTCTTCAAGCGCGTTCAGGGGCGTTTTGACCGCTCCGGGAACGGGAATGACGTCTTTGACGGCTATGGCCAGAAGCAGCAGCCCCAGAGGGCCTAAAAAATACAAAGAGGCGAACCACGGCGTAGAAGCGTCCGCCCGGGAGCCGAGGTGATAAGAAAACCCATGAATGAGCATGGCCAACAGCGGAGAAACGGCCAGGCTGGTGGTCTGGCCAAGCTGGCTGGCGGCCGACTCGTACATCTCGACCCGTTTGACCGCGCTGGCGGCTGGAACATTCGAATCATCCGACGGCGTCTGGGCCATAAGAGAGGCGGGAGTCAAAAGCAGGATCATCACAAAAAACAGCGTCTTGAATTTTTTCATGTGAACACCTTAGAGTTCGCAAAAAATGCGCCGTTCGGACGGAGCAGTATATTTTCAACTCTACGCTTGACGGCTCGTCTAGAAAATATCAATACAAATGAAGGACAAGAGCGCCGGCGACAACTAAAATCGGCGCATTGCCGATATCCCAGGTATTATTATAGTTCGCCCCGGATTTCGGTTTGGCTTTATTGCCGTCGATAATCCAGGTATTATTAAAATTTGCCCCTGACTTGGGTTTTAGTTCTTTGCCGTCAAAAACCCAGGTATTATTGAAATTTGCCCCTGACTTGGGTTTTAGCTCTTTGCCGTTAAAAACCCAGGTATTACTAAAGTTTGCCCCTGATTTAGGTTTTAGCTCTTTGCCGTCGCACAACCAGCCGGAAATTTCTTTGCCGTTCCACGCTAATTTTGGCATTACTCGCTCCTATTCGTCAAAACTTAAGCTTGGCCAAAGCCGCGCAGCAACCCTGGCTCAAAGTTTTAAGAAGTTCAAAGCGTTCGTCTTCCGAAGATTCAGGGGGAAAGGCGGCGCCGAAAAGGATTAAGTAGTTTTTGTCTTCATCTTCATCCTCATAGTCGCAGCGAAGCTCCCCGGCCGTCTCGGGGGGCAGGCCGGCCAGCAATTGCTCGCGCAAAGCCGTCAGCCCCAGCCTTTCCTCTTCATAACCGCTGATATAGATCGAATATCGTTCGCCGTTGAACCAAACGCCAAATTCTTCGCCGTAAACTTCGGCGTTCTTTTCCGGGGCAAGGTGCAGGCATATTTCATCAGACCCGCGGGGCTGATATATTTTGAATGCTTCCGTCCCTGTGCGTCTGAAGAAGGCTCTGGTTCCGGAATTAAGCGCCTCCCGCAATTGGTTGACGACGCGCCTGTTTTGACGCCGAACGTCCTGGCTGTAGCCCAGGTCGGCCTGCCCCGACGAACTCTCGCCCGCGGCGGTGACCGCGGCGAAAGTCAGTAAAGTCCGCAAATTAATAAGCTCCTCCTGGGACAGTTTGTTGTCGTCGTCATCCGAACTCAACTGAATGGCTTTGTAAAACGAAGCTATAAAACTGATCAGCCTATGGGCTTGGAGGCCGGGCTCATCTTCCTGCAGGCGCTGCAAAATGCCGCTTATTTCCTGGTCGCCTTTTTCCGGATGATAGCTGCTTTCATCCTGAAGCCGGGCAAATAAGGCGTCGCTTATTTGTCC
>JAISRV010000423.1 GCA_031273445.1 Candidatus Adiutrix sp.
CCCACTTGTCGGCATCTGGGGCCAACCGCTCCGTTCCGTCGGCTCTATCAGACCGAGCTTCTCATTTCAGGAGCGGCTGAAATCGTGGAAGTCGCGATTGCGGTTCAAGAGGCGGGCCCCTTTTTCCGTGACCAGCACCAGTTCTTCAAGCCGCACCCCGCCCCGGCCGGGCAGATATATGCCCGGCTCCACCGTAACCACTTCCCCGGCCTCAAGCGGCCGCTGATTCCTCTGGGAGAGCGAGGGCGCTTCATGTATCTCCAGGCCCAGGCCATGGCCCAGACCGTGGCCGAAAAACTCGCCGTAACCCTGGGCCGCGATGTGCCCGCGGGCCACGCCATCCACGTCGCAGGCCCGTACGCCGGGCGCTATGGCCTTGATGGCCATAGCCTGGGCCTCTTTCACCACAGTGTAGATTTCCCGCTGCCAGGCCTTGGGCGGGCCTAAAATCTTCGTGCGGCTGATGTCGGCGGCATAGCCTTTATATCTGGCGCCGCAGTCGATGATGACGGTATCGCCGTTCTTCATTTTGCGGGGTCCGGGCACGGCGTGCGGCAGGGCCGCGTTGGGGCCGGAAGCCACTATGGTCTCAAAGCTCGGGCCTTCCGCCCCCAACCGGCGGAATTCGGCCTCCAGAAAAAAGGCGGCCTCGCGTTCCGTCAGGCCGGGCGCCAGTTTCGCCCACAGCGAGGCCAGGGCTGCCTCGGTAATGGCCAAGGCTTTGGAAATAAGCCTGATTTCCTCAGGGAACTTGACGGCGCGCGGCGCGCCAAGGTCAAAAGGCAGGGCGGCCAGTTCATGGCCCGGCAGGGCTTCGGTCAACCGGCCGAGAGAAGCGACGGTCATGTATTCAGGTTCAAAAAAAATAGTCCCGATCTTTTTCAAAGCCGCCAGGCCGGCCAGTTCCGAACCAAGCCCACGCCGATATTCCAGCACTGTGAAAAGAGGGGCTTCCCTTTTCGCCGCTTCGACATAACGGGAATCGGTCAGGAGCCACTGCCTTCCGGCGGTTATCAGGAGCGCCCCGCTGGACTCGTTGATTAGACCGTCCGCGGCTTCAAAGCCGGAATAGTAGCGGCGATTGGCCGCCGAGGTAGACAGAAGGGCCGGAACGGAGCGTTCGCGCATGGTTTCCCGTAAAAGTTTAAGGCGCATGGCCAAGGCGTCGCATTTCATGGCGGCCTCCGAAAGAGCATTTAATAAGGCACTATAACATAATCCGCCGCCCGGGGAAAACAGGCCCGCGCGGCGCCGGGGCAATGTCGCAGGGATGGTTTGGCGATTGGCGCTGGCGGAACGGGCGGTTTTTATTTTTCAATTCTTCTGTTATAATGGGCGAGTATGTAAGCTGGACGCGGGCCGGCTTGGGCCGCCGTCCGCCTGACCATAGTCGGCCGTAAAGACGCGCTTTGTTCAGGCCGCCGCGCCAAACCGGGCCGCCCCTAAGTTCGCGCGTCCGCTTTTTTATGATGGAGCTATAATATGTCCAAGAATATCGACGTAGTCGACATTTTCAGGCGCCGCACTCGTTCGCCTTTGCGGCCCAGGTCCAGCGACCTGATCCACGCCATTTTCCCAAGTTTTCGCCAAAGCGCCCAATCCAGCGACGCCTTAATCCTGGGCGAGACGGATCAGTGGGGGCGCGATATTTTCATCATCGCCCAGCAGAAACCCAAACCGGAAAACCTGCGCACCAAAGACGATCTGGCCAAGCTCAACCACGGCATGCTCACCGCGGACGACCATTCCAACATCATCCGCTTCGTTAAAAAAGCCATAAACCGCAAAGAAGACGGCGTTCCCGTCTCCATAATCGCCTTGATCGACACCTACGGCGCGGATATCTCCATGGAATCGGCCCGTAAATTTCAGGCCTTTTTCATCGCCCATCTCCTCAAGGTCTTCCTCACCGTGCCGATCCCCACGGTTTCGGTGGTCATCGGCGAAGGCGGCAGCGGCGGCGCCCTGGCCATCCAGATGACCGACCGCCGGGCCCAGTTCGACGACGCGCTGTACGCGACCGCTCCGCCGGAAAGCCTGGCCGCCATTATTTTCCGCGACGCCGCCAAGGTTCGCGAAGCCCTGATGATTTCCAAGCCCACCGCGGCTGAACTACTGGAATTCGGCGTCATCGACAAAATTCTGCCGACGCCGCAGAGAGTCGATGATGTGGCCGGCTATGCCAAGGCGCTGAGCGCCTACCTGGAAAAAAGCATCCGCGCCCTGGGCCGGGCCAAAATAGAAAATCTGATCCGCACCCGCCGCAAAAGGGCGGCCGCCTTCGGAGTGACCGACAAGGGCCTCCAGGACGACGGCGCCTCCAAAAGCCGCTGGGCCTCATGGTTCAGCCTGACGCCGTTGCGCCGCAAATCAATGCCCTCGCCGGACATTAAAACCTTCAGCGCCAACGACCTGGATATGCAGCCGGGCGACGACTGGGGCGAATGGGACGACCCGGCCAGTCACCCCGGCGAGTTCGTCAAATGCGGCGAATTGAGCCTGAAGGACGACGGCTCCCAAGAGGGCTGCGGCGCGGTCATCCCTCTGGCCAGATTCATGGCCAATCACTATGTCTGCCCGGAATGCGGGCGCAGCAGCATCATGGGCGCCCTGGGCTGGATCAAATGCCTGGCCGACGAAGATTCCTTCCAGGAGCTGAACCGGGATTTGACCGTGCACGACCTGCTGCATCCGGCCCTGCTGACCCCTGAATATGCCGCTTTTATCGCCAAACAGGGCAAGCGTTCGCCTTTCCGTGAATCCCTGGTCACCGGCGAAGGCGCTATTTTCGGGCACAAAGCGGCCCTGGCCGTCTGCGAATTTTATTTTTCCGGCGGCACCCTGGGCGTGGTCTTCGGCGAAAAATTCCACCGTTTGATTGAATATGCCATCGGCAAAAAACTGCCGGTCGTCAGCCTCTGCTGTTCCGGCGGGGCCCGACTGCATGAAGGAACCCCCGCGCTCATGCAGATGGTCAAGACCGTCAACGCCGTCACCCGCCTCAAACGCGAAGGCTTACCCTTTATCTCCATTCTGGGCGATCCGGCCACCGGCGGGGCCATCGCCAGTTACGCGGCCCTGGGCGACGTCATCTTGGCCGAACCAAACGCCCTGGTCATTTTCACCGGGCCGCGCGTCATGGCCTCGCGCGGCTTTCCTGTTCACGAAGACGACGTGCGCGCCAAAAGCCTCAGCGCCGCCTCCGGCCTCATTTACGGCGACCTTGATTTTTATTACGACATCCGCGGCATACACGAAACGGCGCCCAGGTCGGAACTGAAGC
>JAISRV010000006.1 GCA_031273445.1 Candidatus Adiutrix sp.
AAAAAGGCATTTTTCCGCGTCAAGGCCGTATTTCAGCGGCACGGCCTGGGCGTACTGCACATAGACGGCTTTGCGTTTGTCCAGGCATTCGTTATATTCGTTGTCGACCTTGACCGGGCATTTTTTGGCGCATTCGCCGCAGGCGATGCATTTGGACATGTCGATATAGCGGGGATTTTTGCGGACCCTGACCCGAAAATCGCCCTCGACGCCGTCAATGGACAGAATATCCGTCAAAGTCAAGAGTTCCACGTTGATATGCCGCCCCACCTCGACCAGCTTGGGCGAGATGATGCACATGGAGCAGTCGTTGGTCGGAAAAGTCTTGTCCAGCTGAGCCATGCGGCCGCCGATGGCCGGAGATTTTTCGACCATATAGACGTAATAACCGGCATTGGCCAGATCCAGCGCGGCCTGCATGCCGGCCACGCCGCCGCCGGCCACCAGAACCGCGCCCACCACTGTATTGGTCGCCATAAAGGTTCCCCTTTCCTCTTTCCCGTGATCGCCGCAAAAAACCCCGGCCTCTTCAACAGGTTGAAAAAGCGGTTTTAATATCCACAACACTGGCGGGCTTTTCAGGCCCTGGGCAAATCAAATATGAGCCGTATAAAAAAACCCCGAAAGGGCCGTCGCCGACATAAACCGCCTGTAATGCCCGGCTGCCCTTCGTCCATATTTTCCCCCTCAAGTCAGCCCTTCAAGTCAGCCATGGGACTGCGCGGTTAGACTCTAGCGACGAAAAACATGAATGCTATGATGTTCTATAAAATCGCTTCGGATGTCAAGCTTTATTTCACCTTCAGAGTCTGGCCGAGGCGGGCGGTGTTATTGCTTAAATTGTTGAGCTTTTTGATCTCTTCAACGCTCATGCCGTGTTTGCGGGCGATGCTGTAAAGCGTGTCGCCCGCGCCGACCTTGTAGGTTTTTCCGCCGGCCGGCGGCGGGGCGGAGGCGGAGGGAGCTTCAGGCGCCCGGCCCGCGACGGTCAGCTTCTGGCCGGAACGGATGTTGGTTCCGCTGAGGCCGGGATTGAGGGCGGCCAGCGCCTCGGTGGAGAGGTTGTAGTTTCGGGCGATGGCATAGAGGGTTTCGCCCGGCTTCACCGTGTGGGTAGCCGGGCCGCCTGGCGCGGCCGGGGCGGCGGAAGAGGCGGCCGGAGGCGTCGGCGCGGCCGGGGCGGCGGCCGGCGGAATCACGGCGACCGGGACGGCGGCCGGAGAGGCGGAAGCGCCGGGTATCTTCAGTTTTTGGCCGATGCGAATGGCCGTGCCCTTAAGGCCGTTCAACTCGGCCAGGTCTTTACTGGCGACTTTATATTTTTGCGCGAGGCCCCCGAGCGTTTCGCCGGCGGCCACGGTATGCGTCTGGTTCGACGCGGTGTGGGGCGACGGCGGCGTGGGCGTCGGGGGCGCGGCCGCCGGGGGCGCGGGCGTCGGAGGCGTCTCCGTCTGAGGCGAGATCGCCGTAGGCGCGGCCGCGGGTTGGGCGGCCCCGGCGGTCAGCTTCAATTTCTGGCCGGCGCGGATGCCGGTCCCGGTCAAGCCGTTGGCGGCGGCCAGTTCGCGAACGCTCATATGGTATTTTTCAGCGATGACGCTGAGGCTTTCGCCGGCGGCCACCGTATGGATTTGCGGCTTCTGGCCGGCCGGGGCCGCGGCCGCCCCGGGCACTTTCAGCTTTTGCCCCGCCCGAATGGTCGTGCCCTGGAGCTGGTTCAGGGCGGCCAGTTCCCGGCTGCTCAGCCCGTATTTTTGGGCGATGCCGCCCAGCGTTTCGCCGGCGGCCACGGTGTGGAGGGCGGCGGCGGCCGGGGCGGCCTCCGCCGCCGTTGTCCGAACCGCTTCGCCGCCGGCGCCCGGCCCGTCGCCGGCGGAGGCCGGCAAAGCGGAATCAATTTTCAGCTTCTGCCCCAGGTAGACGGTATTCGACTTCAGGCGGTTGGCCTCTTTCAGGGCTTCGGCGGAAACGCCGTAACGCCTGGCCAGGCCGCCCAGGGTGTCGCCGGCCCGCACTGTGTGAGTGACGGTCGAGCGTGGTTCGGGCGCGGAAAATAGCGCCGTCCGCTCCGGAATTTGAACCGGCGCCGCTTTTCTGACTTCGACCCGGGGCGCTTTTATGGTTTTCCCGGCCACTAAGGGCGCATTATTGTCCATCTTGTTCAGGGCGGCCAGGTCGGCCCAGCTCCGCCCGAACATTTGCGACAGGCCGATTTTGGTGTCGCCGGGCCTGATGACGTAATCAGCCAGGGCGGCCGCTTCGTCCGGGGCGCTTTTCCCGGCGAGGCGCGCCGCCGGCAGGATCAGTCTGGTTCCGGCTTTGAGCTGGCCGCCCTTGAGGTTGTTTCGGGCCGACAGTTCTTTGGCCGTCAGGCCATAGAGTCTGGCCACGGAAGCGACCGTTTCGCCTTTGCCGACCACATGCTCCCTGGCCTGGCCGTCGGAAGAAGAGAGGGCCAGACGCTGCTCCTGAGGCAGCCGGGCATAGGCCCGCACGAATTTTTTCCTGGTTCCGGCCGGCACCCTCAGGATGAAATCGGCCTCATTCAGCGGCGTGGTGTTCTTTTTAAGATGGGGGTTCAGCTCCTTCAGCCTTTCTTCGCCGGCGCCGCACAGTTTGGCGGCCACGCTCAGGCTCAGGGGCGCGGGCAGCGTCACTTCATCCCACTGATCCGGCGGCAGCGTTTCTATGACCAGGCCATAGGCGCGCGGGTCTTTGGCGATGAAGGCGGCGGCCAGAAAGCTCGGCACATACAATTTCGTCTCCCCGGCCAGGTGGCCCCTGACGTCGGACATGTCCCAAAAATTGCTGACGCCGTAATTTTTCATGCCCCGCATGATTTTGGCTTCGCCGCTGTTGTAGGCGGCCACGGCCAGCGGCCAGGAATTGAACATGTCGTGGAGGGTGGTCAGGTAATCGGCGGCGGCATAGGTGGATTTGACCGGGTCCATGCGTTCGTCAACCCATTCATTGATGGTCAGGCCGTAACGGCGGCCGGTGGCGGCGATGAACTGCCAGGGGCCCACCGCCGAGGCCCGCGAAACGGCGCTGGTCTGGAAGCCGCTCTCGACCAGGGCCAGATAGACCAGGTCCTCCGGCAGGCCCTTCCGGCGAAAAATGTCTTTCATCATGGGGATATATTTGGAGCCGCGGCTAAGGCTTCTGGTCATGAAGCCGCGGCCGTCGTTCAGAAAATAATTGATGTAGATCAGGACCTGCCGGTTGATTTCCATCGGCACGCCCTCTTTGCCGGGGCCGTCGTCCTGACCGCCCAGGCCGCCCAGGGCCACGACTTCCTTCTGAATCATCTGTTCGAGCTGACTTTCAAACTGAGGCCCCAGGGCGTAGCGCTGGCCGGTTTCGGAACGGCTTTCCTGGGCCACGCTTAAGGCCTGACGCCCGATGGTGGAGGCGCGGCTTCCGCCGGAAGAGGCGCAGGCCGGCAGAAACAAGAGGGCGGCCAGGAGGGCGGCCAGGGGGGCGGCGGTCGAATTTTTATAAGGCGGCATATGTTTCCCTTGTGGCTGGAAGGGGCCTGAGGTCAGGCGGAAGGCCGGAGGCCGGCGAGGGCCGGGACGGATGGACTTTAAAGAGCCTTCAATTTTTCTATTATTATCAGAAAACAGGCGGCTCTGGCAAGCGGGAATCGACTTGGGGGAATCGATTTGCGCCGGAATCCCAGAATCAGCGCGTATCCGTTCGGCGGTTTTCCGCGCCCGTGTCGAGCGGTTGTGATATACTGCCGAAATAAACTCTGAATTGGAGGCCAAGATGAGCGTCGTCATTGAAAGCGGCGTAGTCAAGCCAAAGACCTACGCCAGCCTGGTCGGGGTGCGCGACCTGCTTCTGACCGAACACGATGATCTGGCCGAGATGGCCGCCCTGGCCGGCTGGAATGACCTGGAAGAGCTGGTGATTGATTACGAGATGCAGAGCGAGTTGGGCGACCTGACAGGCATGGAAGAGCTGACGGACATGACCCCGCTGGCCGGCCTGACCCGTTTGAAAACGCTGGATTTGTGTCGTTGCGAAAAATTGACCGATCTGGCTCCGCTGGCCGGTTTGACCAGCCTGGAAACGCTGTATCTGACCGGCTGCGAAAGCGTGAGCGACTTGACCCCGCTGGCCGGCCTGACCCGTTTGAAGGAGCTGCATCTGGATTATTGCGAAAATATCAGCGACCTGGCCCCGCTGGCCGGCCTGACCAGCCTGAAGAAGCTGAGTCTGGACGGCTGCAAAAAAGTGGGCGACCTGTCCCCGCTGGCTGGCCTGACCGCCTTGAAAGACCTTAATCTGGACGGCTGCGAGGAAATGAACTACCTGTCCCCGCTGGCCGGTCTGACCGCCCTGAAAACTCTGGCCTTGGCCGGTTGCGGCGATCTGACCGTCTTGGCCGGCTTGCCCGCCTTGGCAAAGTTGGAGTTGCGCGGCCGCAAAAATCTGCGCGGCCTGGCCGCCTTGAGCGGCCTGAAGCCGTTGGCCGGCCTGACCGGTTTAAAAAAACTGGAGCTGAACTCCTGCGAAAAAGTGGGCTATCTGGCCCCGCTGACCGGCCTGACCGGTTTGAAAAGCTTGGATCTGGTCAGATGCGAAAAGCTGCGCGGCCTGTCCCTGGCCGGCCTGCCCAGTCTGGAAAAGCTGGATATGAAAGACTGCAAACATTTGAGCAGCCTGTCTCTGGCCGGCCTGACCGGTTTGGAAAGGCTGGGGCTGCATGGTTGCGTTCGTCTGCGCGGCCTGTCCCTGACCGGCCTGACCAATCTGAAAACGCTTGATCTGCGCGGCTGCGGCAACCTGAGCGACATTTCCGCGCTGGCCGGCCTGACCGAACTGGAATATCTGGATCTGATCGGCTGCAAGAAAGTGAACGACCTCTCCGCGTTGGCCGGTCTGGTCAACATGGCGGAGCTGTATTTGCCCAGTTATA
>JAISRV010000047.1 GCA_031273445.1 Candidatus Adiutrix sp.
GAATACCAGTCGTAGCCGCGCACGCTGTTGATGCCGCCGATCATGTACTTTTCATACGTGGGCAGGCCTCTGTCCTTGTTTTCCTTCATATAGCCGATCTCGCCGTGGGCCATGAGCGAAGCCCCCCTCCAGAACGGAGACGGCAGCCAGAAAGCGCCTTCGGCTTCATACTGGCTGAAGCTGGTGTCGCCCCCGAGGAACCCGGAAGCCAGCGCGTAGCTCAAACGCGTGGTGGAGCCCCGGGTGGGGAAGAAAAAGTGGTTGCGGGTGTCGCGCCGCAGATTCACAGTGACGATGCTGTCAAGCGAATAGTCCTTCATGGATTGGAGATATTGCGAGGAAGACGCGGAGACGTCGGTTATGTCGATGTTTTCTATGCTGTAGCGGGCCGAAAGGTAAAAGTTGCCCAGCAAAGGATAGCCGGCCCGGATGGCGCCGCCGGTCGACTCTTTTTTGTAATAATCGTACCTGTTGTAATATTTGAAGAGGTCAAAGCCCATCGTCAGGGGAATGTCGGCCACCCAGGGGTCAGTGAAGGAAATGTCGAAAAAGTTGTTTTTGGAGCCGATGTTCATTTCCACTGAAAGCCGGCGGCCATAACCGAAGAGGTTGTCCTGGGTGACGCGGGCCACGCCGAAAAGCGAGTTGTAGCTGCTGTAGCCGCCGCCGATCTGGAAAGAGCCGGTGGGGCGTTCTTTGACCTCGACGCGCAGGTTCATTTTGTCGTCGCTGTCCGACGGTCCAGGGGCCAGATTGACCTGATCGAAGAAAGTGCTGCGCATGAGATTGGCCTGGCTGGCCTGAATCTTCGAAGCCGAAAACAAATCGCCTTCAACCACGTTCAACTGCCGGCGGATGACCTTGTCGCGGGTTTTCTCGTTGCCGACAATGGTGATGCGGTCAAAATAAACCAGCTGTTGCGGGTCGACCACCAGTTCGACGTCCAACATGTCTTCGCCGGAGGGGGTGATGAGAGGCTCAATGGTGTTATGGGCATAGCCCTTGTCGGAATAATAGGTCTGCAATCCTTTTATGTCCGCCTGCAACATTTCGCGGCTGAACCATTTTTCGCCGCTTATGCCCAGCCGTCTGGCCAATTTGACCGGATCGTCGTCCTCCAGGAGGTTGCCGCTGACGGCGACCTTCCCGACCCGATAACGGCCGCCTTCCTCAATCGGTTAGGTGACGATCAAGCCGCCGCCGGGAGCGGCGTCGATCGAAGGTTCGCCCACCCGGGCCTGCAAAAAGCCGCTGTTATGATAAAAAGCCTCCAGCTTCTGAACGTCGCTGGACAGTTTAGCGTAATCCAGCTTGCCGGAGCCGCTGATCCAGGAAATAAGAAAATTGCGTTCGCTGGTGTCTATTTTCCGGCTCAAAGTCCAGTCTGAATAAAATTCATTGCCGTCGAAGTCGATTTCCTTGATGTAAATACGGCCGCCTTCCACGATCTCGTAAACCAGAAGGCCGCGGCCATCGTCGCCGGACTCTATGGAGGCGACCACCTGAACCTGGGGATAGCCCTTGTCGGTATACAGTTTCTTGATGTTCTCCACCGACTCCGCGAGGGCCAGTTCGCTGGGAACGTCATATTCCTTGATGCCCACAACCTTCATCAGATCGTCATGGTCGAACTTCTCGTTGCCTTTAAAGACGATATTGCCGAGCTGCGAGCGCTCTTTCACCGTAAAATGAACTGCTTTGCCGCCGCGGACGTCGCTGACGCTGACCCGCACGTCATCAAAATAGCCCATTGAGTAAATGCGCTTGATGTCAGAGGTGGCTTTGGCTTCGTTATAGGAGCCGCCGGGCCGGATGCGCAACGCGTTTAAAATAGCCTGTGAATCGACCATGGTGTTGCCGCTCACCGTCACGGCCGCCACCCGGGCGCCGCCGCCGAAGAGGTGGTCGCTGGTCATTAAAACCAGACGCTCGGCCGTAAGCGGCAGGTTGATTGATTTGTCGGCCGCGGCCGACAGCCTTTCGCTGGATCGATCGCGCCCCAGGCTGACTAGTTGGCCGGTCATATTGAAGCGTTCGCCGCTTTTGGTCACCCCGGCCAGGAAGATGTAGTCCGCGCCCAGATCCCTGGCCTGGGCCTTGGCGGCTTCTACGCCGTTGGCCAGCACGTTGTCGCCCATGGGGATCGGCGTAAAACCCTGGCTGGAGAAACTTCGAACCACCACGTCCATCAGCCCCTTGCTCATTTGACTAAGCTGCGCCAGCTGTGCGCCGTCGGCAGACAAAGTAAAAGGGGCCACGGCCACCTTCTGCCCGTCCTGGGCGCTGAGGGGCGCGGAATGAAGGACGCAGACAAAGGCCAAGGCCAAAAGGCAGACGATTTTCTTCATGATGAAACCTCAAAAGCCGCTCTTCCGAAGGCTTATTTTTGGAAACGCCCGTCAAATCAAACAGGCGTCCGTCAAACCAGGCGATCGGCTTGACATATCGCTAAAGTATATATTATTTTTCTTTTAGGCCCAAATTACAAGCAAAAAATCCGCCCACCCCGGCCGGGAGATCTAAATCATTTTTAACAAATTGATATAATAGTTAAAATCAAAGGCTGACCTCCACCAGGCGGCCGCTCTTTAGCTCCATGGGCTGATCGACCAAGGCGGCCAACTGGCTGTTGTGGGTGACGATGACGGCCGCCAGGTTTTTTTCCCGCACCATCTCCATAATCAGCCCATTGACCGTGCCGGAGCTTTTGGCGTCCAGATTGCCGGTAGGTTCATCGGCCAGGAGCACCCGAGGCGCCATGACCAGAGCGCGGGCCAGGGCGGCGCGCTGCTGCTCGCCGCCGGACATTTCGCCGGGCTTGTGATTGAGCCGCGAACCCAGGCCCACCCGCTCCAGCAGAGGTCGGGCCAGTTCAAAAGCCGGGCGCGGCTCCAGGCCGGAAAGGCGCGCCGGCATGGCTACGTT
This sequence comes from Candidatus Adiutrix sp., assembly GCA_031273445.1. Classification (GTDB taxonomy): domain Bacteria; phylum Desulfobacterota; class Desulfarculia; order Adiutricales; family Adiutricaceae; genus Adiutrix. The sequence goes on from JAISRV010000047.1 coordinate 2,926, forward strand.
TTCCAAAGCGGTGAAATCGGCCAGGAGATGATGAAACTGGAAGACAAAGCCGACGGCCTTATTGCGCCAGGCGGCCAGTTGGCCTTCATCCTGATTGAAAACATCAAGCCCCTCGTAAAGCACCCGGCCCCCGGTAGGGCGGTCAAGGCCCCCAAGCAGGTGCAACAGGGTGGATTTGCCGGAACCGGAGGCGCCCACTATGGCCAGTGAACGGCCGCTGGTCACGGTCAGGTCAAGCCCGCTCAAAATATTGAGCGTCTCCGTGCCGCTGACGAAAATGCGGCTCAGGCCGCTGGCCTCCAAAATGACGCCGCCGCGGGTCGGGGCCGGGTCGGGCTTGGCGGCGGCCTTCCTATTCATAGCGCAGCGCCTCCGCCGGATCCAGCCTGGCGGCTTGATTGGCCGGGTAGATGGTGGCCAGATAGCTGATGGCGATAGTCACCAGAACGGTGGCGGCCACGTTCACGGGCCGCATCTCGATCGGCAGACTGTCCATCAGATAAATATCCGGCGGCAGCGAAATGAATTTGTAGCGCTTCAACAGAAGGCACAAGGTCACGCCCGTCGCCAGGCCTCCGGCCGCGCCGATCAGCCCGACCACCAGGCCCTGGATGGTGAAGATGCGGCGCACCTGCCGCCGGGTGGCCCCCATTGACTTCAAGATGGCGATATCGCGGCTCTTTTCCATGACCATCATAATCAGGGTGGCCACGATATTGAAAGCGGCCACCACGATGGTCAGCGTCAGCACCACGAACATGGCCGCCTGTTCCAGCTTCAGCGCCGCGAACAGGGCCAGATTCCTCTGCATCCAGTCCACGGCCCGGCAGCGGTCGCGGCCGAGGAGGTCCAGGGCCTGTTCCTTGATGATATCCGCCTTATATATGTCTTCAACCATGATCTCCAGTGTGGAGACTTCGTCGCCGCTCATGGCCAGAAGCTCCCGCGCGTTCTCCAGGGTCATGTAGGCGGTCGAAGAGTCATATTCGTAAAGGCCGGAGTTGAAAGACCCGGCCACCTGATACGAACGGGTCAGCGGCGCGCGCGCGCCCAGGGGGGTCACGCGCCCGAAAGGAGAGATGATGTTGACGCGGTCGAAGGCGAAAGCCAGAATATCGGAGGACAACTGGGAGCCGAGGATGACCGGCGGCGCCTCGAAACCTTCGGGGTCGGTCAGATACTCCAGGGCGCCGGGAGAAAGGTTCATACGAGCCAACTGGCCGCTCAAAGCCGCCGCCTGGGGGTCGATGCCCTTGACCAGAACTCCGCTGGCCCCGCCTGGGCCCGAGCCGAGGGTCTGGCCGTAAATGAATGGTTCGACCGATTTGACTCCGGGCAGGGTCTTAATCTGTTCGGTCAATTCGGGCCAGCCGGCCAAGCCGCCGCCCAGGCCCATGACCACCACGTGGGAGGTGATGCCCAGAAATTTTTCCTTCAGGTTGCTTTCAAAGCCGGCCAGGACGGCCAGAACCACAATCAGGGCGGCCACGCCCAAGCCCACCCCGCCAATGGAAATGACGGTGATCATGGAGATGAAGCTCTCCCGGCGCCTGGCCCGCATGTAACGGAAAGCTATACTGCGTTCGATGGACAAAAAAAGAGAATCCTTCCTCTCGCGGCGGGCGGCGCCTCAGCGGCCGACGGCGCGCATATGAGGGAAAAGAATGACGTCCTTAATGGAAGGAACATCCGCCAAAAGCATGACCAGCCGGTCTATGCCCACCCCTTCGCCGGCGGCCGGGGGCATGCCGTACATCAGGGCCCGCACATAGTCTTCATCCATATACATGCTCTCTTCGTCGCCGGCGGCGCGCTCGGCCGCCTGGGCCAGAAAACGGCCGCGCTGGTCCAGGGGGTCGTTGAGTTCGGAAAAGGCGTTGGCCAGTTCCCGCCCGGTTATGAACAGTTCGAAACGGTCGGTCAAGGCGGCGTCTGCCTCATTGCGGCGGGCCAGGGGGCTGATATCGGCCGGATAATGGGTGATGTAAGTGGGGTTGATCAATTTGGGCTCCACGGCCAGGTCGAATATTTTAGCCTGCACCTTGCCCAGAGGATCCTGCTCCGACTTCTCCCCGCCTATGGATTTCAGAAAAGCCCGCGCCGCGTCAAGGTCCTGGGCGGCCTCTTCAGGCGCGCCGCCAAGTTCGACCAGGGCCTCTTTGAATTTGAGGCGAGCCCAGGGCCGGGCCAGATTCACGGGCCTGCCTTGGTAGTTGAAGGAAGTGCGGCCGAGGGTTTTTTCCGCCACATATAAAAACATTTCTTCAGTCAAATCCATCAGATCATAGAAGTCGGCATAGGCTTGGTAAAATTCCATCATGGTGAATTCCGGGTTGTGTTGAAGGCTCAGGCCTTCATTGCGGAAACAGCGGTTGAGTTCGAAGACCCGGTCGAAGCCGCCCACCAGAAGGCGTTTTAAATACAGTTCCGGAGCGATGCGCAGATAAAGGTCCCGATCCAGGGCCTGGTGATGCGTCTCGAAAGGTTTGGCCGCGGCCCCGCCGGGAATGGGGTGCATCATCGGCGTCTCCACTTCCACATAATCGCGGGCGGCCATGAATTCTCTTATGGCCGAAACTATTTTGGAACGCAGAAGGAAGACGCGGCGGCTGTCTTCGTTCATGATCAGGTCGACATAGCGCTGGCGATAGCGCATCTCGGCGCTCATGTCGTGAAATTTTTCAGGCAGCGGCCACAGGCTTTTGGTCACCAGTTCCAGCGCTTCGGCCAGTATGGTCAATTCGCCGGTCTTGGTTTTGAAAAGTCGGCCGGTCACGCCCGCCAGGTCCCCGATGTCCAGTTTTTTGAACAGGGCGAAGGTCGCTTCGTCCACCGACTGCCTGCGGATATAAACCTGCATCCGCCCGGTGGAGTCGGCCAGATCGAAAAAAACGGATTTGCCGTAGTCGCGGCGGGCCATTATGCGGCCGGCCGCCACAAAGACATCTTCCATTTTTTCGAAATCGTCGTGTTCCAGGCCTTCGAAACGGGCCCGTAGATCGGCGATTTTATTTTTCGGGCGGAAGGCGTTGGGGTAGAGTTTGAGACCGGCTTCAGCCATTTCGCCGGCTTTGTCGAAGCGGGCCTTGATGACGGGGCTGTCTTCGTCTTCATCCTGACGCCGGCTCCGCGGCTCATCAGGAGGACAGGGCGGCTGTCGCAGTTCTTCGCTCATTATATTTGAAAGCTCCCCTTCAATAAGGCAAGATTTAGGGCCATCGCATAAAAAACGTAACCCTGTGAAATCACAAATATTCACAAATTGATGCTCTGAAAAACTATCTTGATGTTTCAATATATTACTATTTTCATGCGATTGCCCTGGGCAATATTTAACTTTTTCAGTATATCCAGGCCGCCGCAACCCGTCAAGGCCGTATTTTGCGCTACACTCGGCGGCCATAATGCCGTCAAATATGGATCAGGGCCGCCGCGGCTTCAGGCCTCGCTCCGCTTATGCGCATGGGCAAAACCTTGCCGGAAGTGCCGCTTCGGGATTCTGAACTGGTACGATCACACTATATTATCCGGCCCTTTGGAAGGCGCAAACAACAAAATCAAAACTCTCAAACGGCCGGCTTACAGGTTCCGAGATCTGGACTTCATTTAAACTCAGAATCATGACCATTCATGAGGCAAAGTACGCTTTAACCGGATGAACCGAATTTATCTTCGCAAAGATGAGCGTTAGAAATCGTCTTGATCCGGGATTGAATGCTGCAATTTCTCGCGTTGACGATTTTGGCAGAATTGGACGGTTTCTTTTATATCTATAACAATATTTTCAACTCCAAATCTGTCTTTGCTCTTTTTCCTGTTTTCGGCTAGAGCGTCTTGTTGATGCTTTAAAAAACCGCAGGCGGCGAAAAGAATAGGCGCATTCAATTGTCCTTGATAGGTTTCTTCTAAAATATTGGCCAATCTTTTTAAAGCCGGAACACAGGTGGTTAATAGAAGGGAAACCCCGATAAAATCCGGGTTACGTTTCAAGGTTTCTTGAAGAAAGGTTTTAGGAGCCACATCCGCGCCCAAATCAATCACTTCAAAGCCGTTGGCTTTTAAAAAGTGCCCGGCGGTATTTTTTCCGAGATCATGAATATCGCCTTCAATGGCGCCGATCAGCACCAGGCCTTTTCTTTCAGTAGTCTGAGGGTTGCGGAGCAGGTGAGGCAGCAGAATCTGCAAAGCCTGCCGCAGCAAATCTCCGCCCAATAACAGGGAGGCCATATAATATTCCTGGGCTTCATAGCGCCGGCCGATTTCCGTCAAACCCTCGCTAAGGCTATCCAAGATTATTTTTGGATCAACGCCTTGATGCAGCAGATCGGCCACCAGAGTAAGCGTCGGCGCTTCTTTCACAGCCACAACGAGGTCGTGGAGTCTTTTCAATTTGTCTTCCGGACTTTTGCCCACTTTAGTTTTCTCTACTCTTGGAACAGCCCTTAATGCCTATGCTGGCGTTCAGGGTCAGCATATTTTGTGGGGTCAAGAAAAACCCGACCGCCAAGGGCGAAGACTCCGCATCAAAAAAAGTATAGTCAAGACGAAATCCCGGAGATATTTCGGTCAGAGACAACAGTTCCGCATCTGTCTGGTCAATTATTACCGGAGACAACAGTAGATCGGCCCGTTTGATCAAACCGTTGCCGCTGCCGGTGAAAAGTCCGTTTAAATAAGTGGCCTCCAACTCCGCTTCCATGACCGGACGTTTCAAATCAGGCTTCAGATGGCCCTCCTGTATCAAAAAAACACCTGCCTGGGCGGAAGTTATTATTTTTTTTATATATATTACGGCATCACCCAAGGCCAAACCAAGCTTTCGAGCCATATCTTCAGAAGCGTGGCGCACTTCCGATCTAATAATGCGAATGCGAGTGTTTTCAGGGTCAATCCGCAGCAGCAGACCGTCAATATGGAAGGAGGCTTTTTGCCAGTTCAACTCTTTAACAAACGTCCCCCGGCCGATAAAACGCTCCAGAATATCCTCTTCCACCAAAACGCCTAAAGCCTGGCGCACGGTCAGAGAAGAAAGGCCGCTGCTTTTGACCAGAGCGGTTTCAGTCGGGATGCGGTCGCCGGGCTTATATGTCCCATCCAGTATCTCTTGCTTTATTTGGTCGGCCAGCCTTAGATAAGCATGGCCGTCAGCAGGCAGGCGCTTGTTGTCTTTTAAAACCTTCATGCGATAATCAACCGAAAAGACGAGGCCTGAGGCCCCGCTTCTGCTTTAGACTTGCATATATTTTTACAATAATATATATTTTTTTGCAAGTGGGTATGCTTTTTATTCTTTATTTCTATATATAAATACTTAACCTTAAAGATAGGTCAATCGCGCCGGCAAACTGCGAGAGCAGCAATGTAAGTCATTTTATAGGGCCTCCAGCTGGTCGCGAAGCAAAGCGCAGTCAATTTTTGAGAGTGTTCACATAAAGATAGATAAATATGGAGGAAAGGGGTATAATGATCCATCAAATGAAGGATGGTGCAATTATGCCTCAATGCAAAAGATGCCAAGCCGCCCCGGTAG
>JAISRV010000086.1 GCA_031273445.1 Candidatus Adiutrix sp.
GCCGACCACCTGGCCTACGCCGACGCCCTGGGGGTTCACTCCCACGGCAGCGTCAGGGTGGAATATTACGCCGAACGCATCTTCAAAGGCGGCAGCAACACCCGCCCGAACATCAAAATCGAGACGACCGGCCCCTGTTCGGCCGTGGTGGACGGCGACAACGCCGTGGGCTTCGTCGTGGCCAACCTCGGCATGCGCCAGGCCATCGCCATGGCCAAAGACAAGGGCGTGGCCGTGGTGGGCATGAAGCGCCTGGGCCATTGCGGCGCCCTGAGCTACTACCTGCGCCAGGCCGCCGCCGCGAATATGGTGGGCCTATCGATGTGCCAGAGCGACCCGATGGTCGTGCCCCACGGCGGGGCCCAGGCCTTTTTCGGCACCAACCCCATCGGCTTCGCCTGCCCGGTGGCCGGCGAAACGCCGATCGTCTTCGACATGGCCACCACGGTTCAGGCCTGGGGCAAGGTTCTGGACGCCCGGGCCCGGAAAAAGAAAATGCCCGACGACTGGGCCGTGGACAAAGACGGCCGCCCCACCACCGACCCCTTCGCCCTGACCGGCCTCCGCGCCGTGGCCGGGGCCAAGGGCTACGGCCTGATGATGATGGTGGACATTCTCTCCGGAACGCTCCTGGGTCAGCCCTTCGGCCCCCACGTCACATCCATGTATGCCCATCTCGACCAGGGCCGGGAGCTGGGCCAGCTGCACATCGTCGTCAACCCCGCCTTTTTCGGCGACCCCGAAGCCTTTACCCGGAACATCGGCCGGATGGTCCGGGAGCTGCACGAATCCAAACCGGCCCTGGGCCAGGACCGGGTCATCTACCCCGGGGAGCGCTCGGCCCAGGTGGAGAAGAAATACCGCGAAAACGGCATCCCCATCGTCCGCGAAATTTACGAATACCTGATCAGCGACGATGTTTTCCAAAAGACTTACGAACTGGGCGACCCCTTCGCCGTCCGCCGCTAACATTATTATAACAGAGGAGAACCCGCCATGCTGCGCACCGTCATTCGAAAAAACAGCTACCAGGATTCCATCACCCTGATGCTCCTGACCAAAAATATCGCCGCCCTGGAGGGCGTGGCCAAGGTCTCCGTCATGATGGGCACCCCGGCCAATAAAGACATTCTGGCGGCCGGGGGGCTCGGCACGCCGGAACTGGCCGGGGCCGGGCCCAACGACATCGCCCTGGTCATGGACCTCGACGACGAAAAACGCGTCGAAACCGTGCTGGCCGCGGCGGACGAATTTTTGCAACGCCAGGGCCGGACAGGCGCCCAGTCGGAGCGGTCGGCGCGGGACTGGGGCCAGGCCTGGGCCGCGCGGCCCGAGGCCAACATCGCGCTGCTCTCCATCCCCGGCGCCTATGTCGAAAACGAGGCCGACCAGATATTGGAAGAGGGGCGGCACGTCTTCATCTTCAGCGACAACGTGCCTCTGGAAGCCGAAAAGCGCCTTAAGGACAAAGCCGCCGCCAAGGGCCTCCTGGTCATGGGGCCGGACTGCGGCACCGCGCTCATCCGGGGCGTGCCTTTCGCCTTCACCAACGCCGTCCCCCGGGGCCGGATCGGCCTGGTCGGGGCCTCGGGCACGGGCCTGCAGGAGATATCGACCCAGATCGCCCACCGGGGCGAGGGCGTGGCCCAGGCCATCGGCGTCGGCGGCCGGGACATAAGCGCCCTGATCAAGGCCTCGACCATGAAGACCGCCCTGGCCGTTCTGGCCGGCGACCCCGAAGTCGAATGCCTGGTGGTGGTGGCCAAGCCCCCGGACCCGCCGGTGCGGGAAGAAATCATGAGCCTGTTGCGGGCCATTGAAAAACCCTGCGTGGCCGCCTTCGTCGGCGAACGCCCCGGCGCCCACGAAAAAGGCCGGAACGTTCGGTGCGGTCTGTACCTGGCCGACACTCTGGAGGAAGCCGCCGAACTGGCCGTGGCCCTGGTCAGGGGCGAGGCCCCTGAGGGCCGCGCCTATCAGCCGCGGCTGCCCGCCGACCTGCCGGATTTGTCCGGCCGAACCATTCGCGGCCTTTACGCCGGGGGCACCCTGGCCGGCGAAGCCGCGGCCCAGTTGACCCGGGCCTAGAAGCTGAGCGACGACGGCGCCGGGGGCCATGAAAAAGGCTTCATGTTCCGTCACGGCGGCCACGAGATCGTCGACCTGGGCGACGACGCCTACACCCAGGGCCAGCCCCACCCGATGATCGACCCGCGGACCCGCCTTCAGCACATCCTCGAAGCGGCCCGGGACGAGCGGGTCGGCCTGATTCTGCTGGATCTGGTGGAAGGCTACGGCGCCCACGCCGACATGGCCGGCGCCCTGGTTCCGGCCATTATCGAGGCCGGGCAAATCGCCGCGCGGGCCGGGCGGCCCCTGAAATTCATGGCCTATGTCTGCGGCGTCGAAGAAGACCCCCAGCCGCGTTCGGAACAGACGCGGATTCTGGAAGAGGCCGGGGTCTATGTGGCCCCCAGCAACGCCGCCATGGTCGCCGCCGCCCTTCAGTGCCTGGGGCTGGAGCTGCGCTTCCCGGTTAAAGAAATCGGCGCGCCCGGCGGGCCCGTGGCCGCGGCCCTGCCGGAAGCGCCCGAGCCGGTCAGGCGGCTCTTCTCCGACGGGCCCGTGGCCGTCAACGCCGGGGTGCGCGCCTTCGCCAAACCCTTTGAGGATATGGGGCTGCCCTATGTTCAGCTGGACTGGCGGCCCCTGGCCGGCGGGGACGTCGAATTGCAAAAAATGCTCGCCTTTCTGAACCGCCATGACCACGGCGCCGTCGACCGGGCCAATCAGGCGGTCGCCGACAAAATCGTCGCCGCCGCCCCCTTTCTCCTGGACGTCAAACCGGCCCATGAACTGATACCCGCCCTGGCGGGAAAAAAGGCCCTGCTCCACGCCGGGCCGCCCATCCGCTGGGAAAACATGACCAGCCCGATGCGGGGCTCCTGCCTGGGGGCCGCGCTATTTGAAGGCTGGGCCGACGACGAAGCCGCGGCCTTAAAGCTCCTGGAAAACGGCGGAGTCGAGTTCATCCCCTGTCACAGCGTCGGCGCGGTCGGCCCCATGGGCGGCATCACCTCGGCCCATATGCCGCTTTTAGTGGTTCTGAACAAGACCGGCGGCAACTTCGCCTACTGCGCCATGAACGAGGGCATCGGCGCGGTGCTGCGCTTCGGGGCCTACCATGAAGCCGTCATCGAGCGCCTGCGCTGGATGCGCGACATCCTCGGGCCGACCCTGTCCAAGGCGCTCCGGGCCATTGAAGGCGGCCTGAACATCAACGTCATGATCACCCGGGCCATCGCCATGGGCGACGAGTTCCACCAGCGCAACATCGCCGGGTCGCTGATTTTCCTCAAAGAAATGGCGCCGCTTCTGCTGACGGTCGACGCGCCGGACGACCACCGCCGCCAGGTCATGCGCTTTCTGGCCGACACCGACCAGTTCTTTCTCAACATCATGATGGCCGCCGCCAAAAGCGTCATGGACGCCGCGCGCGTCGTCAGGGAAGGCAGCGTGGTCACGGCGATGACCCGCAACGGCGAAAATTTCGGCCTCCGCATCTCGGGCCTGGGCGACGAATGGTTCACCGCCCCGGTCAATACGCCCGACGGCCTCTACTTCACCGGCTATTCCAGCGCCGACGCCAACCCCGACATGGGCGACAGCGCCATCACCGAAACCTTCGGCGTCGGCGGCATGGCCATGATCGCCGCCCCGGCCGTGACCCGCTTCGTCGGCGGCGGCGGCTTCGACGACGCCCTGGCCGTCAGCAACGAAATGATGGAAATCTGCCTCGGCCGCAACCCCAACTTCCCCGTGCCCACCTGGAATTTCCAGGGCATCTGCCTGGGCCTCGACGCCCGCCGCGTGGTCGCCACAGGCCTCACCCCGGTCATCAACACCGGCATCGCCCACAAAGAAGCCGGCATAGGCCAGATCGGCGCGGGCACGGTGCGCCCGCCCCTGGCCTGCTTCGAAAAAGCCATCCGCGCCTACGCCCTGAAGCTGGGTTTTTGTCCCGCCTGAGGCGCGCTCTGGAGGCTAAAACATGTCGCAGTTGACGACGACGAAGATGGAGAGACGGGCGGCCCCGGTTATTCTGAGGCCAACATTATGCGCGGAGACGACGGCTTCGCTTTTGGCCGTCTCCCGCCTCTGGAAAGTGCGGCTGCGTTTCCGCAAAGGCTGCCTGATGCAAAGCGGGGACGAGGCGCTCTTCGTCGGCGCCGCCGACTCCAGCCCCGGCCCCTACCATCTGCTGCTGTCCCCGGCCGACTGGGGCCGCCTGGCCGACTGGGACGCGGGCAGCCTCGTCAGCGCCCAGGGCGGCCGGCTCGAACGCGGCGGCCTGGTCGTCGACCCCGCGGCTTCGGCCGTCTACGGCGTCTCGCCCGCCGCCCTTGACGCGGCGGGCGCGGCCTGGGCGGAAAGGCGCCTGAGTCGTTTCCTTTTAGCTGAAAATCCGGAAACCGGCTTCGGCGGCCGGGCCGCGGCGATTTTCAATAAAGGCGGGTCCTTCCCCTTTTCCCCGGCGGACCTGGCGGAAAGCCGCCGCCGGCTGGAGATGCTGGCATGGCTGATCGGGCGGGGGCCGGGCCTGACCCCCAGCGGAGACGACTTCATTATCGGCCTGATGGCCCTAAGTCCGCCATGGCTTGAACTGCCTGAACAGATGGCCGCCCTGCTCGGCCGCCGTCAGAACCTGACCGGCCTGGTCAGCCTGGCCTACTACCGGGCCGCCCTGGCCCGCCGTTTCGACCACAACCTCTGTCTGGCGACCCGGGCGGCCGCCCGGCGGGACGAAAAAACCTTCGATCAAGCCCTGGCCCGGCTCCTGGCCCACGGCCGCACTTCCGGGGCCGACCTCCTCTGCGGCGCCCTTTTTACTCTCAAAATGAAAGGATATGGCCATGATTAAGACTTCCGCCGACAATGCGGCGAATAAACAAAAATTGGCGGTGATCGCTATTGGGGGCAATGCCTTGTCGCCGGACCCGGCGCACCTGAGCCTGGACAGGCAGCATAAAAAGGCGGAGGAAGCCGCCGAACACATTGCCGACCTGATGCTGGACGGCTGGAACGTGGTCCTTTCCCACGGCAACGGCCCCCAGATCGGGCTGATGCTGCGCCGCTCGGAGCTGGCCCGGGACGAGGTTCCGCCGATGCCCATGGAATACGCGGGGGCCACGACCCAGGGGGTGGTCGGCTATATGCTGTGCCAGGCCTTGCGCAACGCCTTCATTAAAAGGGATTTGAACCGGGAGCCGGTGGCCGTGGTCACCCAGACCCTGGTTGACGAGCGCGGCCCGGCTTTCGCCGATCCGGTCAAGCCAATAGGCGGCTGGTTCTCCGAAGAGCGGGCCCGGGCCCTGGAGCGGGAGCGGGGCTGGCGCATGGCGGAGGATTCCGGCCGGGGCTGGCGGCGGCTGGCGCCTTCGCCCGAGCCGGTAAAAATCGTCGAACTGGAGGCGATCCGGCGGATGGTCGGGGCCGGCCTGACGGTCATCGCCGTCGGCGGCGGGGGCCTGCCGGTGGTTCAGGGGCTTTCGGGCCGCCTGAGCGGGGTCGACGCGGTGATAGACAAAGACAGGTCCGCCGCGCTTCTGGCCGCCGAATTGAAGGCCGATATGCTGATACTGCCGACGGCGGTGGAAAAGGTGGCCGTGCGCTTCGGGCAGCCGGACCAGAAGTGGCTCGACCAC